>NZ_JARPTC010000001.1:0-213033 GCF_030577015.1 Desulforamulus aquiferis
TTCCCAGACGCCTTTTTGATTTGGCCTTAGCCTAATCAATAATATTTTGAATATACCTAGGGATTACAAAAGCAGCCTTATGCACTTCAGGGGTATAAAACAGTGTGTTTAAACTGGAGAATCTATCGTTAATAATATTTTCTAGGCCATATTCTTTAGAGCCGATGGTAAAGCTCCAATAACCTGCAAAGTATGTGGGATCACAGGTTAGATAAGGTCTGGTTCGGGGAAATACTTCCTGGAGGTTTTTTAGTGCCTGTCTAAAGTGAGGGCTGAAAATTGGTGAGCCGGTTTGGGAGACTA
Source organism: Desulforamulus aquiferis (assembly GCF_030577015.1). Taxonomy (NCBI): domain Bacteria; kingdom Bacillati; phylum Bacillota; class Clostridia; order Eubacteriales; family Peptococcaceae; genus Desulforamulus; species Desulforamulus aquiferis. Next base: position 304 of record NZ_JARPTC010000001.1, read on the forward strand.
ATATCCCATCAGCTTTTAAGGCGTCAAAAACATCTTGGTAAAATTCCTTTGAAAAGAGTTCAAGGGAGGGACCGCTAGGGTCGGTACAGTCAATGATAACAATATCGTAATGGTTTGACAATTTTTTTATATATTGCAAACCATCCTGGATAAGTATATTTACTTTTTTTGATGATAGAACGGAGCTAAGATCTGGCATCCACTCTTGGCATACCCGTATTACCCGTTCATCAATTTCAATAAGGTCAATCTGTTCTACGGTAGGGTGCTTTATTACTTCCCTGGCAACACCTCCGTCTCCCCCTCCTATAATCAATACCTTTTTAGGAGCTGGGTGAATCATTAGTGGAACATGAGCAATCATTTCGTGGTAAATAAATTCAAAACGGGTAGATGTTTGAACCACATTATCCAAAAGTAATGCACGTCCTAAATCCGGAGACTCAATGACTGCAATTTCCTGGAGAGCAGAAGTTTCACTATGCAGCAGCTTAGTTACCCGCCAGGAAACCTTATAGCTATTAGTGTGATTTTCGGTGAACCAGAAATCTAACATACGATGATACCTCCTTGATTTTGTTTTTCTTTGTCACCTCTTTTTAAAGCAATAAATTAATTATACCATGTTTTGGTAGGTTTGGACGTAAAAAAGACCTCCTGTTTTGGAGGTCGGGACTAAGGAGGGTAGTTGCTTACACATTTTCATTTTATCCTAGGGATATCACAATACCCTTACACTTATATTAAGAAAACATTAAATTGAATTGTAGTATTAACCTTTACAGTTATAATTGGTGCATAAGTTATTTGTGGTGGTGATCTCAATGTCCTTAAGAAACGAAGTTGCTCTGCTGCTGAAGGAAAACAAGTTTGAGGAATTAGCCCATAGAGCAGTTAGTAATCAGGGAGTAATCAAATATGTCCTAAGCTTTTTATACCATCCTTATGGAAAGGAACGTTGGCATGCCATTGAAGGCTTAGGACTTATAAGCAAGGCCTTGTATATCAATAATCCTGAGGCAGTTAGGGAACTGATCAGGAGATTATTATGGTCTATGAACGACGAATCAGGGAGTGCCGGCTGGAGTGCCCCGGAAGCAATAGGAGAAATCATTTATCACCATCCCAAGGCATTTGGGGAATTTGTGCCTGTTGTTGTTAACGCTTCAGGGGAGGATATTTTTCACAGGGGGATTCTTTGGACATTAGGTAGGATAGGGCAAGCGGACCCACTGCTGGTCATAGGATATATTCCTCTACTTACGAATTTTCTAGCTAATCCTAGGCCGGAAGTAAGGGGTTATGCCGCTTGGGCCTTGGGGGAGATAGGAGTCAAGGCAGCTTTGCCTACGGTGCAAGGTTTAATTGATGATAAAGAAAAGCTGGAAGTATATCAAAATAGGGAACTGTTTATCAAATCAGTGGATGAGTTGGCCAAGGAGGCCATAGCAAAAATAAAAAGTAAATGTTAAAAGGTACGGATAAAAAATCTGGTTTAGCAAAGACCAGATTTTTTTCTGCAAAAAATATGAAAATAATTCAAAAAGGTGAAATGTTTTCCTGATATAATCGTCTAAGTTAAGAAGATTATTTTTAAGTGGAGGTAAAAAAATGGAGTTAGAATCCCAGCGTCCAGTGGGCAAATTTACAAAGCTTAAGTTTAAAGTCAAAGGCTGGCCCAGATGGGTTAAAATCTTACTAATAATAGCAATATTGATAACCCTTGCAAGCCTGTTAGTGCCCAAAAAGGACACAGCCTTAGGGGCAATAAAAACAATTCAAGTAGAAAAACAAGATATTGAGCAGAGTATTATCACTAATGGCAGGTTAGAGTCTACCGAAAAGCAGGAATTTTTTACACCGGTGGACAGCACCCTGATGGAACTGTCTGTTAAGGTTGGTGACAGGGTTGAAAAGGGTCAAGTACTTGGAAGATTAGACACCAATGAGCTGGGACGACAGTATCAACAAGCTGTTGCTAAATTAGCAGCATTGGAGGCTAGCTTGGCCAGGGCCCAAGCAGTTGACGATGAGTTGGCCTTAAAACAGGCAGAGGCTTCTTATGATAAAGCCAAGAATAACTTAGAACGTATTAATTATCTTTTCCAGGGAGAAGCAATTCCCATTGAACAGGTGGAGGCTGCCAAAGTGGAATATGCCAGGGCAGAGGTTGATTATCAGCAAGCCCTGATTAAATATAATCTGGGTTCTGCGGTCAGGGAGACAGCTTCCCTAAAGGCACAGGTGGACTTAGGTCTTCAAGAGGTAGCCCAGGCAAAAGAGAGGTTAGATTTAGCAACTTTTGTTGCCGAAAGAAATGGTGTTGTTTTATTTGTGGGGGCAGAAAAGGGCAATAGGGTTATGGAAGGTAGCCGCTTAATTGTGGTGGGCAGTGATTCAGAACTGGAGGTAACTGCCTATGTTAATGAAATTGATGCGGGTGATCTTAAGGTAGGCCAATCAGTTGAGGTTATCTGCGCTTCCATACCTGGAAAAATTTATGGTGGTAAGGTTACCCGTGTTTCATCAGCAGCAATAGCCCAGCAGAGCAGTCAAGGTGATATTGTTAATGTACCTGTAACAATACAATTGGATGGTGATATCACAGGTCTAAAGCCCGGCTACACAGTAAATTTAACCATTACAACCATGGAAAAAAATGAGATGCTAGCTATTCCCTTTGAGGCAATAGTTGAGATGAGCGGCAAAAAAATAGTGTATGTAGTAGAAAACGGAGTGGCTAGGGAACGTACGGTACAAACTGAAAAGGGAAATGAGCTATATGATAAAGTTATATCTGGGTTGATACCTGGTGAGGTTATTATACTTAATCCCCCTAAGACCATGAAGGATGGTCAGAATGTATCTGCTGGTGATCAAAAATGATAAAAGTTGTTGATTTGGGCAAAACATACATAAATGGTTCATTAGGTGTAGAGGCCCTTAAAGGGGTAACCTTACATGTGGAACAGGGACAGTTTGTAGCAGTCATGGGACCGTCCGGTTCTGGTAAATCTACTTTTATGAATTTGCTGGGCTTATTAGATAGGGCTACCTGTGGTGCCTACCAACTGGCAGGTCAAGAAGTCTCAACACTGGATGACAATCAGCTAGCTATAGTACGTAACCTAAGGATTGGTTTTGTTTTTCAAACCTTTAATCTACTACCTAGGCTTTCGGCCCTAAAGAATGTTGAGCTGCCTATGCTTTATGCGGGGATAAAGCCCTCAGAGAGGCGTCAGAGGGCTGCAAAGGCCCTGGAGAGGGTCGGTTTAGGTAATCGTCTTGAGCACAGACCAAATGAATTATCAGGTGGACAAAACCAAAGGGTTGCCATTGCCCGGGCCTTGGTGAATAAACCGGCCGTATTATTGGCGGACGAGCCAACCGGGGCATTGGATACACGCTCCGGTGAAGAGATAATGGCAATTTTTCAAGAACTCCACCGGGAGGGGGCTACCATAGTACTGGTTACCCATGAACCTGATATTGCCCGGCATGCCGAGCGGCAAATTTTTTTTAGAGACGGGCAGCTGGTACGTGACGAAGCAACTGTTAATCCTATAGATGCTCGGGATATATTAAACTCCCTTACTGAAGGGAGGGTAACCCATGAATTTTAGTGAGTATTTACTGATAGCCGTTGAGGGAATCCGCAATAATAAGCTCAGGTCCTTCCTGACTACCCTTGGTATTGTCATTGGGATTGCGGCGGTAATTGCCGTGGTTGCCATCGGTCAGGCCGGTAGAGCCATGATCATGAAAGAAATGGAGAATTACGGCACCAATTTATTTGAAGTTTATGTAAACTACCGGGAAGGAGAATATTCAACAGGCAGGGACTTTGACATGGTTGATGTCTCGGTAATAAAGAACCTGGTTCCCGAGGTTAAATATCTTGCTCCTGTTCGCTACCACCAGGCAAAAATGAGAGGCCCCCTTGGGGAAAAGGGGGTACAAATAATTGGAACGACAGCAGACTACCTAAATATCAGGAATCTGGAGATGCAATGGGGAAAGTTTTTTAATGATGAGGATGAGACAGTGGCCAGGCGCGTTGTGGTTTTGGATGCGGATTTAGCCAATGAAATATTTGGTCCGGAGAATCCGGTGGGACAAAGGGTCATTTTTAACGACACCTCTGTGGTTGTTGTGGGTGTATTGAAAAAAGGAGACTCAGTATTAGGCTTCGACAGTTCCAAAAGAGCCTATGTTCCCATTTCGGTGCTACATAATGCAACCCGCTGGACAGTTATAAATCAATTGGTTGGCAGTGCTTCCGAGAGAGATATGGTTTACCAGGCAATGGATAGAACAAAACTAATCTTAGAACGAAGGCACAACGCTCCACCGAACAGGTATGCAGTATTTAGCATGGAGCAGGAAATGCAGTCTGCCAGCAAGATTACCGGTATTATGACTCTTGTTATAGGTTCTATAGCAGCCATCTCCCTGCTTGTAGGTGGTATCGGAGTTATGAATATTATGTTGGTGTCAGTTACTGAAAGGACCAGGGAAATTGGTATTCGAATGGCCCTTGGAGCAAAAAGGCGAGATATTTTGGTGCAATTTTTAATAGAAGCAATAGTTTTATGTATCTTAGGAGGGATTATTGGCATTATTATTGGCTGCGGTGGGGCAATGTTGGTGGCCAAAGTATTCAATTGGCCGTCCCTGATATCCTGGTGGATTGTGCTGGCGGCCTTTACGTTTTCTGCAGGAGTAGGAATGTTTTTTGGTATCTATCCCGCAAATCAAGCTTCAAAACTGGATCCCATTGTGGCATTAAGGAGGGATTAGCAGGAGCGGGTGTCTGCAACTAAAATCTATAGTTAAGAGGAAATATATACCCCGGTGCAGAACAATAACTAATGACATTGACAGGGGGTCATTAATCGTGGGCAATATAGGGCAACCGGGGATAAATCCTTATATAGTGGTGCTTATTGGGGTGCTGGCTGCAGGCTTTTCCAGTATTTTCACTAAACTAGCTGAAGCTCCTCCTTTGGTAATTGCCTTCTATAGGTTAGGGTTTACTATACTTATTTTAGCTGTTCCCACCTATTTTACTGGTAGAACGGAATTAAGAAAAATATCCAGGAGGGATTTTTGCCTGGCAGCTTTAGCGGGAGCCTTGCTGGCACTCCACTTTGCAGTGTGGATTACTTCACTTAATTATACTTCTATTGCCAGTTCAACGGTGCTTGTCACAATGCACCCTCTGTTTGTAATTATTGGAGGATATATATTTTACCGGGAAGGTGTTGGGAAAAGGGGTTTGCTAGGGGCTGCTCTGGCCCTGGGGGGCAGTATTATTATCGGTATAAATGATTTTACCGTAGGTGGGTCGGCCCTATGGGGAGACTTACTAGCATTATCAGGGGCGTTCTTTGTTGCTGGGTACGTTTTGATAGGCAGGGAGCTCCGGGCGGGTATGTCGCTCCTACCCTATACATTTTTGGTTTATGGTACGGCTACCGTTGTATTGCTGCTACTTAACTTGGTCTTTAGCTCGGCTTTTTACCCATATCCATCCATGACCTGGGTATGGTTTATCTGTCTGGCAATAGTTCCTACAATATTTGGTCACTCACTTTTTAACTGGGCCTTAAAATATGTAAAGGCAGCGGTTGTATCGGTTAGTATACTTGGGGAGCCAATAGGAGCAACAATTTTAGCTTTGGTTATATTTGGTGAAGTGCCCTCAATGATTCAAATTTTCGGAGGTAGTGTGATAATTGTAGGGCTATATGTTTTTATTACTTCCCAGAAGACACTGGAACCACAAGGCTTAAGCAATGAACAAAAGCAAGGGGGTGCATCAGTATGAGAATACAAGTGATAGAAACTTCAGAGGGTTATTGTGCCGCCCTGTGGCAATCGGAAAAATTGGCAGGGCTAACCTTGCCCCATGGGGAGAAAGGGGAGGCCATAGCTACTTTAGGCCGCTATGTTGGAGAGGAACTCCGCAGCCTGCCCATTGGTATGAATCTGGGTCTATATCAGCAGCAATTGGCCTCGGATATGGTAGATTATTTTAATGGGGTATCGGTGGCCTTTAACGTACAGTTATGTTGGGACAGGTTAACAGATTTTCAGAGAAGTGTTCTTGAAGTGGTTTCCCGAATACCCTATGGATCATTTTTGTCCTATGGAAATATTGCAAAGGAAATTGGCAAACCTAAAGGGGCCAGGGCAGTGGGCGGGGCGGTTGGTTCTAACCCTTGGTTGCTGGTAGTTCCCTGTCACAGGGTGTTAGCCTCAAACGGAGGCTTAGGTGGCTTTAGCAGCGGACTTTCTTGGAAGAGACGGTTGCTGAAAATCGAAAGCATAAAGTATAGTGGATAGTAACCCGGGATATCTTGGGTTATTTTTTTTATAGACATTTTAGCTATTAGACATAATATAACATTATAAATGGTAATAAATGTTAATTAACCTGCATAAAATTCAACAAGGATTATTATGTGGGGTGGTATTTATGGGAAAAAGACTTGTGGTTTCGTTAATGCTAGTATTATTACTAATCTTTGCTTCATCGCCTGTTTACGCCTCGGGGATTGATCTTGATGGTCAAATAGTGATGGAGGGTGAGGGTATTGTTAGTATTGAAGGTAAGCTAATTGTGCCAATCAGGCCCTTGCTTAGGGAGATGGGCTATCAGGTAACCTTTAATGAAGATCAGGGATTGATATCGGCAACAAGGGAGAAGTCTAAAATTGAAATATATCTATGGCAGCCTAAATTAGTACATAATGGTATTGAGATCAAACAAGATGCCGCACCTCAGTTAATAGGCGCTAATACTATGCTGGCTGCAACAGACTTGGCAAGGCTAGTAGGTTTAGAATTATCCATGGACATTAATAATGAGTGGGTATCCTTTTATACCCATCCGGAAATGACTAATGAAGGTGTAATAAGACATCTATTAGCGGCAGACAGGCAAATGATGAGGGCTGAGTACTATAATAATCAAGAATTTATTAAACAGTGCAGGGTAAAAGCATCCCCTAAGCTAATTGATAAAGAAGACCTGGAGGAACTCCTAAGGGATTATTGGAGCCAAAAATATATTGATAATACCTGGCAGGGCGGTTCTGAAAGGGGTAAATATGTAGGCTTCTTTAGTGAAGGAATGACACCGCTGCAATATTGCAAGGAGTTTATAGTAACTCAGCTAAGTGAATTAGATGCAGTTGTCCAGTGCAAATTACCTTTATGGGGAGAAGAGGGTTTGGATAACTTTGAATACAGAATCTATCATTTAAGAAAAGATGCCAGTGGTAAATTATTGGTGGAGGATATTTACTATGATAGCTGTCCACTGCGGGGATAGGAGTCGTGAGGGATTATTAAAACCCGAATATAGCTTAAGTGGGCCCCGAAGGGCCCACTTAGCCTTTAATACGGTTTTCTTGGTTGCTGTTGGCAAACCGAAAAAGCCCTGTTTACCTGTCTTCCAATGGGGGCTCCCATAATAACTGCGATACCAAAACCAAAGGCTAAGGCTGTGGGAAAAACCCACCAGGGGTGGCAAAGGCCCTTTGAGTCCATGATCATATTAATCCCTCCCAAGACTATTTTGTCTTGTAGGGGGCAATTTTAATCCTTCCAATGACTGCGTTTCGACCACTTTGATAATATAACTAAGCTAAGTATTATAATAATGATCAATACTAATTTACCCATTTGATCACCCGCATATAGTATTTTTTTTAGTTGTTCTGTAATAAATAGAAAACTCCTCTAAGCAACAGAAATATCAACAAGATATTTTTAGGTAAACAGGAAACAATTCACTGAAAAAATTAATTGAAACTTAATATAGAAATGGTATAATCAACTGCGGGAGAGGAGGATAGAAATGCGAAAAATAAAGAGAAACATTGAGAAGAAAACTATCCATCAGGTAAAAGAAGAAAAGTTTGCCGAAGCCAACAATGGTTTTAAAAAGATTTTAGCAGGCATTTGCGGGGGATTATTAATAATAACCCTGATTATTTTTGCCAATCAAGTATAATGGACAAACCCGGTTAATGCCCGGGTTTAATAAATTTAAGGATTATTATTATGGCAGGCGGCAATAGTATTTTGCTTGCCTTTTTTATTTCTGCAGAAAAAACCGCCCAGGAGGCAAGGGCGGATACATAGGAGGAGGTAGGTTATTTAAATCATCCTTAATATTTAATAATGTGCAACAATACAAGTTTTTAGAACAAGAAAAATTGACCAGAAAACTGACTATATGAAAAAGAACCAATACCATTGGTATTGGTTCTATAAAGTGGCGGAGCTGACGGGAGTCGAACCCGCGTTCTCCTGCGTGACAGGCAGGCATGTTAGGCCACTACACCACAGCTCCATAGTTTGGTGGGCGATGACGGGATCGAACCGCCGACATCCTGCTTGTAAGGCAGGCGCTCTCCCAGCTGAGCTAATCGCCCTTAGTGACTGACAAGACATATAATAACAAAATATCTTGTCTTAGTCAACATTAAAATTTTATTAAAATATAATTATTTATTTAGCTCTATGCGAAAAAAAATTTCTCCGCAGGCACAGCCGTAAGTTACTCTATCGTTTATATTTTCTTCTATGCTTAATATTCTTACAGGACTGTCGTATTTAAATATGTAGGTACCACAACCCGGACAAAAATTGCTTTCTGCTTTTTGCAGACCATAGATATATGCTAATTTTGATTTTTGATTTAGGCGTATAGAGAAATTGTCAAATAGAAATCTTTTAATTCCATATTTACTTAGAAATATTGTCATTAACTCCAGCATAGAGTCCCTTGACGCACCCGTTTGATTTTTTAGAAAGTATTTAATTGCTAAGAAAACAGCTATTCTATCCTGGTAAATAGGAAAATCAAATAGGATTTTGTTCACTCAAATCCCCCAAGTAATATCTTCTCTTGAGAGTATAAACAAAATGTTAGTTCCTCTAGACATCAAAAAGAATAGATAACAGATTCAGCTATAACCTGTGGCAAAATATTTCATTGACTTAGGATGTAATTTTTGTTAACATAACCTTTGCAACGGGCGATTAGCTCAGCTGGGAGAGCGCCTGCCTTACAAGCAGGATGTCGGCGGTTCGATCCCGTCATCGCCCACCATAATATTGCTGCTATAGCTCAGTAGGTAGAGCGTATCCTTGGTAAGGATAAGGTCACCGGTTCAATCCCGGTTAGCAGCTCCAATTTAAGTTCTGCTTACCAGCGGAACTTTTATTTTTTATAATGTTATTACACAACCTAGAAAATCAGCAGAACAGCAAATATTGCAGCCAAACTTTAGCTTGTGGTAAAATAGTCCTGCATGTATAGATTAAGCCGACGTAGCTCAGTGGTAGAGCAGCTGATTCGTAATCAGCAGGCCGTGGGTTCAAGTCCCATCGTCGGCTCCAAGAAATGGAGAGCTGCATAAATTGCAGTTCTTTTAATTTTGCATAATATACATTTATGATTGAATGATTAATTTAATAAAATAAAAGGGTACTGCAGGAGTTATTCCCCAATTGACGAATGTTTGATTAGGTTTCTTGCTGAGGTGAAGGGTATGAATAGAGAAGAATTAGATAGGGCCATAGAGGATACGAAGCTAGAAATATACCGATTAAAATATCAATTAGGGGAAACGGTGGCTATTAAAAAGGAACGTGAAATTCATAAGAGGCTTAGAGAACTTCAAATTTTACATTATTGGCAATTGGAAATATTGAAGAGACTAGACAAAGAATAGCTATAATATAATTACTTAGTGGACTACACTTGTGCATCGTGGGAGGTGGATGACTTTGAAAATTGGTATAGACCTGGACGGAACCATAGCTGATAATTTAAACCTTTTAGTGGACACCCTAAACACCCATAGTGGTAAAAAATTACTTGGGGATGAGATTTACCAATATAACCTGTGTAAGGTCTACTCTATCACAGAAGATGATTTTATCAATTTGATGGAGCAAAGGGAAGAAGAGATTATTAGCACCAGTCCGGTTATTCCCTATGCCAGAAGGAATATTAAACAGTTAGTTAATGATGGCTGGGAAGTTCATATAATAACTGCCAGGAACCCTCGTTATGCGGAAATCACTGAAAAATGGCTACACCAGCAGGGTATTCCCTACAGGGGACTCCATTTATTAAATTCCCATGATAAGCTTGATGTTTGTAAAGAACTCAAGGTTAGGCTAATGATTGAAGATAACATTCATAACGGTTACCAGTTGGCAACTGGAGGCATTGACGTTATATTATATGATGCCCCCCACAATCGCTTCTGGCCATGGAAAGGAACCAGGTGCAGAACTTGGAATCAAGTATATAATTCAATTTCTAATCAAAGGTAATCAGGACATCCTAGTTGGGATGCCCATTTTTTTTCCAAAATTTTTAACAGGAATAATAAAGTTTGTAACGAATTAACTAAATTAATCGTCAAAATAGGTAAGAATTTCTACTGGCTATCCAGATTTTATAGAATAAATGATTATGGAGGTAATGACATTGAGACTCAAGTTGCTTACTTTTTTGATAGCTTTACTGGTTCCTTTATCCTCTGCCTGGGGGGCCGGCTTTAAAGATACCGCGGGGCAGTGGTGGGAGCAGTCAATTGCCGAATGTAATGCTGCAAGCATCATGGTGGGGCGATCTGATGACTTGTTTGTTCCCAAGGAATCGGTTACAAGAATGGAAGCAATTATTTTACTAAACAGGGCCCTGGGCTTTAGAAACGAAGCAGATGGTTATGCCATGTCACCAGGTGGATATAACTTTCCCGCTGATTTTCCAGAATGGGGTAAAAGAAATGTAGCCTTTGCCGCAGACAAGGGATATATCTCTAAGTCGGGGATTCCAACTATGCAGCCCAAGCATCCGGCCAGCCGGGCTGAAATTGCCGTGCTTTTTGCCAATGCATTAAACCTTAGTGCAGATGGCTATCAGCTGAACTTTGCTGATAATGCAGCAATTGCCAGCAGTCTGCAGCCCTTTGTGGCTGCTGCCGTGAAGCATGGGGTAATGGTTGGGAAAACAGATAATAAGTTTGAGCCAAATGCTAACGTAACCAGGGGTGAAATGGCTGTAATTATTGCTAGACTATTTGAGAACGGCAAAATAAATCCTCAGGCCAGTAATTACTATGTGGCCAAGGTAAGCTCTGTAGATTCAACAAATAAAAAGATTACAGTCACAAAGGGAGGACAAACCTTAACCCTTTCCCTGGCCAGTGATGCCGAACTATTCAGGGGTGGGAGCAAGGGTACAATTGGTGCCTTTAAAGCTAATGACAATGTTAAGGTGGTTTTAGATTCGACAGGCAAAGTTACATATTTGGCTGATACCTCAGCTAGTACTTCGACAGTTGATCCCCCTGTAACTAGCATTCCTACTCAGAACACCCTTACAGGCACTATACAAGGTCTGCAAGTAAATAATCCTTTAACAATTACTTTTCAACCCGACAATGGTTCCATTACATCTTATCCTTTATTAAGTACGGTGATAATAAGTCAAAATGGTTATCTCAAGGACTTAACATCATTAACCAGTGGAACAAGGGCGGAGGTTAAGTTTTCGGGAGGGAGTATTTCAGAGATAAAGCTACTTTTGTCTGGTAAAGAGTCAAAAGGCTACATTATAAACTCCTTTTTAGATTACTTTACCGTTAGATATGATGATGGTACAAGTGAACAAATTGATAGGACATCAGTTAGCTCCGGGTATACTAATTTTGCCAGGGGTCAGAGGGTAGCCCTTGAAAAGGTCGGCGGCCTCGTAACAAATATTGTGCCATTAAGTGAAACACCTAAGGTCTTTGGCCACGTGGTGAGTGTGGGTTCCTCTGGGATTACCATCGAAGATGCTGACGGCTATGATCGGACCTATCCTTTTACCAGTAATTACAAAATCAAAGACAAAGATGGTTATACTATCAGCAGAAGTGATATAGAACAAGGTGATACTGTAGAAATAGAAATCACGGATCAACAACAGGCAAGCAATATTAAATTACTAGATAATAGTTCTTCTGTGTCTGACTTAGAAGGGGAGGTTACCTACATAAAGACCTCTGGCACCTACCGCATCACTATTAAAAAGTCAGACGGATCGGAAAAGACCTATGATGTTAATGATAATGTAGAGGTTTATAGATACAATAACAGTAGTAAACGTAGCTTTGATTATATTAATGAACACGATTATGTTAAGTTAACAACAAATTCCCGGGATTATGTAACAAAAATTGATGTTTTGGATACCGAAGTAGTCGAAGGTGAAATAACCCATATTGATACCTACGACCAAACCATAGAAATTAAAAATAGCAGTGACAGAAAGAGAACCTATGATGTAGTTAGCAATGTGACTGTTTGGGAGGATGGTAGAAGTCGAACCTTTAGAAGCCTCCGCAGCGGAGACAATGTTCGAGTTATTCTTAATAAGAATTATGAAGTAATTACAATAAATTTAGGTACTAGCTCATCTGTCTCCAACGGTTCTTATAGTGGAATCATAGCCGAGCTGGATATTAATGAAGATAAGATAAAGATCGAGAGAAATGGTAATACTACGCTCTATACCTTGGATGATGATGTAACGGTAGTAAATGATAACGGTAACTATCTGGATAAAATCATAATTGGCTCTGAGGCTGAGGTTAGAGTGGAAAGCAGTAAAGTTACTAGAATCAAGGTAACTAATTATGAAAGAATTAAGCTGACCGGCAATCTTGAAAAAATATCGGCGGGGCGGGCGTATATTTACCAAGACAATGGTACGAGAAATGGAGTAACACATATGTTCCTCATAGCAGAACGTGCCACCCTAAAGGATCGCAACGATAGGTCCATTGAATTTTCGGATTTGGGTTCGTATAAAGGAAAGGATATAGAATTTGAACTTAGATATGACGAGGTTGAATATTTAAAAATTAAGTAATTCTAGGGTGGATGTAATATCCACCCTATTTTTTATTTAAATACAAAAATGGCCGGAGTTATCCGACCATTACAGACGTGTTGTTTTAACCTATCTTTTGTATCCCCCCAGGTTTAAAAGGGTATTATAATAATCCAGGTCGGTACCGTTTAATTCCTCTGAATTATTGTTATTCAAGGAAGAGGACATGGGGGTATTGAAATTTACCATATCTTTCTTAATTAATAATCGAATATATTGGCTGCGGTTGGTTTCTTCGTAGGAACTCCGATTAATTTGGATAATTTTTTTGTCGAGATAATCGACCAGATCTTCAGGAATACTAATTGTGATGGTTTTGTGTCTTCGCATGATGTTGCCTCCTTTACTGTTTTTCCTTGGTATAGTATATAATATGTTAATTTAACATAAGTAAATAACCAAATTTGGTAAAATAATTCTTTTAAAAAATTACCACTCATACCAACGACAGTTAAGCAAATAATAACGATAAGTAATTTTAAAAAGGAGGCGGCAACTAGTGTATAGCCCAAAGGAATTAGGCCTCAGAGTAAAGAGAGCCCGGGAACATAGGGCCAAAAGAAGTGGACAGGAATTTACCCAGAAAATGCTGGCATTTAAAATAGGAGAAACTTCAAAATGGGTACAAAAAGTTGAGAAAGGATTAATGTACCCGGAGTGGGAACCACTTAACTTAATAGCCGATACCTGTGGTGTTTCAATTGATTTTATCACGGGGGAGAGTTTTGAAAGTGAAATTGACTATGAAGAGTCAGTTAGGGGCGGGGTTGAAGCTAGAAAAATTAGTACTGAAGATTTGTACGTTTAGCATGAAAAGGTCAAAAATGTTAGGAGAAAGGTGAGACATGGTAAGTCTCATCTTTTTCTTTCTCATAAAAATAAAACCGAATGCAATAGCATTCGGTATAACTACCTAGTTAAGTTTATCTGTTACGAATATTTTGAAAGCATTCGCGACAATAAACTGGTTTTGTACCGCTTGGTTGAAATGGTACCTGAGTGGTTACACCACAGTCGTCACACACAGCCTCATATAATTGCCGCTGGGCCGGACGGTAACCTTCATTGCCTTGGGTGCGTTGCTTGCGCGCCGCTCTACAGGAAGGGCAGCGTGAAGGATCATTTTGAAAACCCTTTTCAGCAAAAAATTCTTGTTCGCGGGCAGAGAATAAAAACTCTGCTCCACAATCCCGGCAAACTAGAGTTCTGTCAGAAAATACCAAACCTATCTCCCCCGAATAATGAAACTCCCTAAATTTCTTCTGTGCTAACAAATGTTAATTACCAATGCCACAGTCAGCATTATGAAAAATTAGAGGCAATTTCAGTATAACACCAGGATTAGGAAAAAATCAACCTTAGGCTTCGGCAACCTCTGTTATCAACCGGTCAAAAATCGTGCTAACGGGCAGGATATCCTTTATACGGTGAACGTTCTGTCCACAGAAAACCAGACCGTCTTCAATATTCCCATCTCGGCTGTTCATCAGAGCATCCATAATACAAAAAGACTGAGAACAATGTTTTAAACATACCTGACAGTTTTCCGGTTCAGGGGCATTACCGCTATGAATACGTGAAACTAGACTGTTCTTTAGAGCTCGGCCAGGGAGCCCAACTGGACTAAGTATAGTTACGACATCATCGGCTGTGGCATTCATATAATGCTTTTTAAAGGCATCTGATACTGTACATTCCACACTCATCACAAAACGGGTAGCTAATTGGACGCCGTCAGCACCAAGCCGGAGCATTTCTGCAATTCCCTTTCCATCAGTAATACCTCCGGCAGCAATGACAGGTATCTTTACAGCCTTCCTTATTTCGGGCAGGATATCTTTAATTGAAAGGTCGGTGCCAAGGTGACCTCCGGCCTCAGTTCCCTCGGCCACAACTGCAGAGGCACCAAGCTTTTCAGCCATTTTAGCAACCTTTGCTGAAGATACTATAGAAACTATTGGTGTATCGGATTCCTTGCCCCAGGAGAAAATATCCCGGGAGAACCCGGCCCCAGTAAAGATTATATCAATCTTTTCTTCTATTGCAGTACGCACAATTTTGGCAAACTCTCTGGCTGCGTACATAATATTTATTCCTATGATTCCGTTAGGTGAGATGGCTCTGGCTTGACGTATTTCGTCACGTAATTCCTCTGGCTCCATCCCGGTGGCACCGATGACTCCTATTCCACCTGCATTACCAACTGCACCCGCTAGGGGGGCGGTGGAAACTCTTACAGCCATGCCTCCTTGAATTATGGGATACTTGGGGATAAACCGTCCAATTTTCAGGGTAGGAAAATTCACTTATACTAACTCCTTCCGTTAATACCTAATACTACCTTTATTATTAAATCAAAAAACGACGATATTTGCAAATCAAACTTGTTCCAACATTTACATTGCCAAAGATTACATAAAATAAACATGAAATGTTTGGCGTTTATATTTAATGCTAAAAACAAATCATGTATATTTCTAAACTACTATTAACAATTTTTGATAATATAATTGAAGTTATTCCCGGGGTATTTTGTTAATTTATAAACAATTAAGAGTTGACCACAAATGGAGCAGAAGTTATTCTGTAACCGGGGGTTTTTGATTATTTCTAATCATTTTAATGCTTTCAGGAGGTTTTTAGCTAGAATTATGCAGCAAATAATTGAAAATAAAGAAAGTCTGGCAGTGGCTACCGTTATTGAAGCTGATCAAACCAATATACAATTTATTGGAAAGAGGCTGCTGATTACAGAGTCCCAGCTTGCAGGTGAATTGTTAGAGTCGCCACTGGCCTCTGCTATTCAACGGCACAAGCAAAGCATGCTAAACCAGAAGGGTGCCCAGGTGGTAGAAATTAAAACAAATACAGGTTTAGTAAATATACTATGTGAATGTTACCACCCTGTGGCCAAGCTTCTAGTATTGGGCGGGGGACATATTGCCCAACCCTTAGTGAATATTGCCTCACTTTTACAGTATGAAATTACTGTGGTGGATGACAGGCCGGCATTTGCCAATAAGCAGAGGTTTGCAGCTGCCCGGCTGGTGATCTGTGATAGCTTCCAATCGGCCCTGCGGCAGCATAAAATTGACAAGGGTACCAGTGTTGTTATTGTTACCAGGGGTCATAAGCATGATCTGGAATGCTTAGAAGCTGTCTTGCAATTTGAGCCAGCCTATATCGGTATGATAGGAAGTAAAAGGCGAGTTAAAATGGTAAAAGAGCATCTGATTGGTAAGGGATATTCCCCAGAAGTTGTGAACCAGGTGCACATGCCCATAGGTATTGCTATTGGTGCAGAAACCCCTGAAGAAATAGCCGTAAGTATTGCGGCACAACTGGTGGCAGCAAAAAATGGAGTAATAGGTGGGAAAATTGCACTAACCTCTAGCAGACAGCAATGGGAAATGCTAGAACAAATATTAAAGGCAAAAGAACAACTGCTACCAGTGGTATTAGCCACTATTGTTCGTACTAAGGGCTCAACACCAAGGAAGACAGGTGCAAAAATGCTGGTATTGCCCGATGGTACATGTATAGGTACCATTGGTGGTGGTTGTGGAGAAGCTGAGGTGCGTAGAGAAGCCCTGATGTTGTTTGATTCCCATGGTGCAAAACTACATAGGGTGATGATGGATGCTGCTACCGCCGCCGATGAAGGTATGGTGTGCGGTGGGCAGATGGATGTCTTTATTGAAAGGTTGGTCTAAATGGACAACATTGTATTGATCAGAGGGGCTGGGGATTTAGCCAGCGGAGTGGCATACCGACTTTTAAAATGTGGGATGCAGGTGGTCATGACTGAAATTGCTAGGCCTATGATGGTGCGTCGAAGTGTTTCCTTTGCTGAAGCAGTCTATGAAGGCAAACATAGTGTGGAAGGGGTGACGGCCCGGCTAGTCAAGGACCATCAGGAGGCCATAAAGGTGATTAATAAAGGGGATATACCGATATTGATCGATCCTGCCGCCGAAGAAGCCTTAAAATTAAAACCGACTGTGTTGGTGGATGCAATTATAGCCAAGCGCAATACCGGCACCACTATAACTGATGCTCCAATAGTAATAGGTCTGGGACCGGGATTCACCGCAGGGGTAGACGTTCATGCAGTCGTAGAAACAAACCGGGGTCATTACCTAGGACGTTTGATTTTAAAGGGTACAGCCCAGCCAGATACCGGGCTGCCAGGTGCAGTTAACGGATATACTAAGGAGCGACTGGTGAGATCTCCTGCCAACGGAACCTTTAATGCTTGTGTAGAAATCAATTGTACTGTAAAAGCTGGTGATATTCTGGGATATGTGGGTTCCTATCCCATAAAGGCTGAAATTGGCGGTATTTTAAGGGGCTTAATCAAGGACGGTATTAAAGTGTATAAGGGATTAAAAATTGGTGATATTGATCCCCGCTGCGAGGAGAGGCACTGTTATACAGTTTCTGATAAAGCCTTGGCCATTGCTGGCGGAGTATTAGAAGGAATATTATACTTTAAAAATAAACAATAGGTCCCCTGACGTATCAAGGGACCTATTGTTTATTGCTCTTTTGTTGGAGCAATTCGCCTTACAAGCTCAGTTATCTCTGTTTCAAAACTAGAAAGGGGTCTACCTTGGCCAATTCCATTGAAAATATTTCTTATCCTGACCACAGTATCAGGGTCTGTAGAAACCCGCACGTCTGTAATTTGTCCATCTGCTGCTTGTACCCTTTGACCTGCCTCAGACTTGATGCGGTTTGTTTCAGCATCGGTTACATCCCGGTTAATGCTTAGTCCTACCAAGGCCATATTGCCTGAAACAACCACATAGGCTTCCTTTACCCCCTCGACCCTGGCGGCTTCTGCTGCTAAGGTTTGGGCCTGCTGATTTTCCTGGGCAGCTGGATTTCTATTGGCATCTGGTTCCGGCTTACGGGCGGCAGTGCAGCCAACAATTAAAGTCACCAAAAAAACGAATAGAAATATAGCCATTAGTTTTCGACTGATAATCAATTCTCTCACCTCCCTCCAGAGGTTAGTATTCCTGAGGGAAGAACAGGTTATTACAATAATATAAATAGAAAAAGCTCAAGCTATCCTTATTCATGGGGATAGCTTGAGAATTGTTAAATGTAATATTAGTAAATTTTCTTCTGGCGGCAGTATTCCTCCACATACATTAAAGTCTCGCCAAAGCGTTGATAATGCACTACTTCCCGTTCCCTGAGGAATCGGAGTACATCCTTAACACAGGGATCATCAGTTAAGTTTAGAAGGTTCTCATATACAGCCCGGGCTTTTTGCTCAGCGGCCATATTCTCATGAAGATCTGCAACAGGATCATCTGTGGCTGAAACATAGGCAGCAATCCAGGGAACTCCAGCACCATTTTCCCAATAAAGGGCTCTGCCGTGGTCAGCATAGTGGGCGCCTAAATCGGCAGCCTTAATAGCCTCAATAGAGGCACCTTCGATAAGCTTATACACCAAGGTTGCCACAATCTCCATATGAGCTAACTCCTCGGTACCGATATCTGTCAGTACCCCTTTTGCTCTGCCGGTAGGCATGGTATAACGCATATTTAAATAACGAAGGGAAGCCGATAATTCACCCTCTGGACCACCGTATTGAGTTATAATGTATTTTGCCAAGCGAGGGTCAGGCCCCGAAACCCTTACGGGTATTTGTAGTTTTTTCTCATAAACCCACATAATCACAAATCCTTTCTAATATTTTATCTCCCAAGGCCAGGGTGAATCGACCCATTTCCAATAGTCATGCATGTTAGGGGAGAACCCGAAATTTAGGAGTGGACCATAGGCTTGTTCGTAGGTTCGCACACATTGCATTAATTCCGATTGTAGTTTATTATACATGGCCAATGCCTGTTGATCCTGTGGTTGGACATCTAAGAACAGGTTAAGCTCCAAGGTGGCAAATTCAAGCTCTTGAATTTGCCTGAGCAATTGTACCTGATGACGGGGATTCATTAAACTTCACCTCCAACATTTAGTAAGGATAGGGCCGATATAATTCGGGGAACAAGGTGCCAAGATCTAAGGCCCGGGTTAGATCAAAGACAGGACCAAACCTTTGGAAGGGGATATACACACGGGCTAACTCCAATCCCTGGATGGGCATTCCAGGCAAGTATCCGGTTGATGGTCCATGAATAGGTTGATAAGATGGGGGAGTTATGCCGGGACCCGGTAACATACCGGTTTGGGCCACATCCTGGGAATCAGCTGGCACTGATTGAGCCTGGGGCTGGTTAGTAACATTTTCATCTCTAAACAAAGCACATACCTCCAAACTTTGTTTTTTCCTTTATTTACCACATTATGAGTAAGCGGTCTATTTTGTTACAAAGAATTCTAAATGCAAGGGTATAAAAACAATATGTCGGAATTAATTGTGATTTGTTGGTAAAAGGGGTAAACTAACTTATCCATTTTGAAGGTAATTCAGGTATTGAGGAAAAATAATGAATTGGAACAGGTAACAAGGAGGATTGAGGGATGAATAATTATCAACAGCCCAATTGGCAGGAAGAAATGAGAATTAGGGTAGACATAAATAATATGATGGAAGAGTTTATTGGCCCAGAGGAAGGATTTTCAAGAAGACAAATTGCCAGTTTAGATAGCCAGATACGTTTGGCCCACCATAATATGCGAGAAAAACGTAAAAAAGGCGGTATGGACTGGAGGGAGTTGCCTTTTAACCAGGATGATCTAATTGAAGCAATTAATAAAACTGCAGAAGATATCCGTGGACGTTACGAAGCTTTTGTAGTGTTAGGAATAGGCGGATCGGCGTTAGGGCCTTTAGCTGTGCAGACTGCCCTAAATCATTTGCACTATAATGAACTGCAGGCAGAAAAGAGGGTCGGACCAAGGTTTTACGTGGTTGACAATGTTGATCCTGAAAGGATGCAAGCTCTTTTTGACATTATTGACTTGCAAAAAACCGTTTTTAATGTCATAAGCAAATCTGGCAGTACCTCTGAGACCATGTCTCAATTTATGATTGTGAGCAAAATGCTTAAGGAAAAGTTGGGCAGTGATTATGCAAAAAATATAATAGCCACCACAGATCAGGCAAAGGGCAATTTAATAAGGCTGGCTAAGGAGGAGGGTTATACAACCTTTATCATTCCTGAAGGAGTTGGAGGTCGTTTTTCTGAGCTATCTCCTGTTGGATTGCTGCCGGCAGCAGTATGTGGTATTGATATAAAAGAGCTATTAGCCGGGGCAGCCTTTATGGATAAAATTTGTGATCAAGAGGAAGTTTTTCAAAACCCGGCCTATATTCTTGCTGTATTACAATACTTAGCAATGAAAAATGGTAAAAATATATCAGTCATGATGCCATATGCAGATTCCCTTAAGTTTTTTGCTGATTGGTACGCACAACTATGGGCAGAAAGCCTGGGTAAAAGAATGGATCTCAGCAATAATGAAGTATATACCGGCCAAACGCCAGTTAAAGCCTTGGGAACAACTGATCAGCATTCCCAGGTGCAGTTGTATACTGAAGGTCCCTTTGATAAGGTAGTTACATTCTTAGGAGTTGGTAAGTACCGCATCAGCATGGAAATTCCAAAAATATTTTTGGATATCCCTGCAGTTGCCTTTCTGGGTGGGCATACTATGGAGGAACTAATCACCGCAGAACAGCTGGCAACAGAATATGCTCTTATGAAAGCACAACGTCTAAACTGTACCATTACATTGCCTGAGGTAAATGCCTTTACCATTGGTCAGTTGATCCAATTACTAGAGATTAAAACTGCCTTTGCTGGGGAACTGCTAAATATCAATGCCTTTGATCAACCAGGGGTGGAGGAAGGGAAAAATGCCACCTATGCGCTCCTGGGCAGACCTGGATATGAGGATAAGAAAGAGGAATTAGATAGCCGCCCAGCTAAGCGGAAGGAATACATACTATAATTTGGAGGGCGAAAAATGCAGCGCTTGCCGGAACAGGACATATACATTTACAAAGCACCAGATGAAGAACTACATAAAATACTGGTTGGGGACTTAGATGGCAAAAGACTCAAGGTATTATCCAAAAGGGAGCCTACCACAGGCAAGATAATTTTTAAGGTTTTTTCAGAGGACGCCCACAAAAATATGGAAACCATCGTAGAAGGCAATGGACCAGTTGAAGATTTTGACATGGAAATGAAACGATTAGAGGAAGATTTTTTAAAGCCTTTAGGCGAGACTTGGCGGGAGGTAAGTCCCAAGGTATTATCAAACCTTGATCCAAAAGGACCCTGTGTAAAGGGTCAATAGACTCTTTAAGAATAGCCCGCAGGCAACTGCGGGCTATTGGATGATATAGCCCTTAGACATAGTTTTCTAATTAAAGTTTAAGCAAATTTTAATATTTATAAAATAATATAGAATATAATAATAGCACAATAGGCAGGGGGTGGGATATTGATTCCCTTAAAGGATGACATACCGTCCAGGCGGTTTCCTATCATAACCATTACACTTATAATTATTAATGCCGTGATCTGGTTTTTTGAGCAATCCCTAGGCAGGGGTGTAGAGCAACTAATTTATATATTCGGGGTAACACCAGCAAGGCTATTTGACATGAGTATATTTGGCCAAATAACTGTAATGACCACAGCCATGTTTTTGCACGGCAGCTGGTTTCATTTTCTGGGAAATATGCTTTATCTTTGGATCTTTGGAGATAATGTTGAAGACCGGCTGGGCAAGGCCAGGTTTATTATCTTTTATTTAATTACTGGTTATATTGCAACCCTAGCCCATGTACTCTCTGAACCTGCTTCTACCATACCTTTAATTGGTGCCAGCGGAGCTATAGCCGGTGTTCTCGGGGGCTATTTTATTCTATTTCCCCATGCTAGAGTATTAACACTGGTGCCAATATTTATTTTTATTCAGTTTATACGTATACCGGCCCTATACTTTTTAGGGATTTGGTTTGTGCTGCAAATTATTAGTCAGACCATTAATATTTCCGGAGCTCAGCCGGTGGCCTTTTTG
Source organism: Desulforamulus aquiferis (assembly GCF_030577015.1). Taxonomy (NCBI): domain Bacteria; kingdom Bacillati; phylum Bacillota; class Clostridia; order Eubacteriales; family Peptococcaceae; genus Desulforamulus; species Desulforamulus aquiferis. The sequence continues at coordinate 22,289 of NZ_JARPTC010000001.1, forward strand.
GCTCACATAGGTGGCTTTGCTGCCGGTGCTTTATTGGTGAAGCTATTTGAAAAACATCCTTACTGATGGCAAGATAATTTAGGACTGAATAAAACTACAAATTAGTAAACTATCTAAATATGACGAATCTAGCAGGGTATCTAAACAAGGTGGCGAATATATAAAGAAACATATACTATTTGCAGTTGAGGAGATGTAAGGGTGCATATCAGAAAAGCTAAGATATCGGATGTTGAAGAGATACACAAATTAATCAGTCATTATGCAACAGAGGGCCAAATGCTAGCCAGGGCCAGGACAACCCTTTACGAGGGGATTCGTGAATTCTTGGTAGTTGAGACTGATAATAGGGTGATTGCTGCAGGTTCCTTACATGTCCTATGGGATGATCTAGCTGAAATAAGGGCCTTGGCAGTTGCTCCTGAATATGTTAAGCGGGGCTTGGGTAGGCTGCTGGTAAATGCTTTTTTAGCAGAGGCAAGGGACCTTGAACTACCACGGGTGTTTGCATTAACCTACAAGCCTGGTTTTTTTGCTAAATGTGGATTTAGATTAATTGATAAAGAGGATTTGCCCCAAAAGGTTTGGAAAGAATGTGTCAATTGTCCACAGTTTCCCAACTGCGAAGAGAGTGCAGTTATTATAGACCTTGAATAAAGGAGGAATGTCTTATGGAATTCATCAAGAACATCGGTGAAAAGGCAAAGGACATTGGAGAAAAGGCTAAAGGTTTAACAAGAAGGTCAGGGGAATTGCTGGAAGTAACCAAAATGAGGTACGAAGTTAATAAATTAGAAAAAATTGTTAAGAACAACCTGGAGGCTATCGGTGAGCTAAGCTATAGAAACTTCAAGGGAGAAGAGGGCCTTGGGGAAGAAATTCAGCGCCTAAACCAAAGTACCCAGGGTCTAGAAAAAGAAATTGATATGTTAAATGAACAAATTGCTAAACTCACACCTAAACCACCGATATGTCCTAAATGCAATGCAGAGTTGCCCGAAGAGGCAAAATATTGCCCTGCCTGTGGCGATAAGGTAACTGAATAAGCATCCATATATTACATTGGATGATATAAAGGAATCTATCAAAGAATTATAGAAATATTAACAAATCAAGCTGCACAGTAATTTTGGCCCCAGCTTGTTAAGATTTTTTACCGGCTTTGTGTGTAACAACCGGGTTGTTGAGGAGGTTTATTGATGCGACATAGTTTGGCCGTGCTGGTATTAAACAAACCCGGTGTTCTGGCCAGAATCTCGGGCCTTTTAAGTCGAAGAATGTTTAACATAGAAAGTATTGCAGCAGGTTATACCGAAGATCCCAATATCACCAGAATAACTTTGGTGGTTCAGGGTGATGACCATATTTTATATCAGGTGGTCAAGCAGCTTAGTAAACTGGTAGATGTAATAAAAATACACGAATTGGCTTCCTCGGATTCTATTAATCGTGAATTGGCATTAATCAAAGTTCGGGCAGGAGATGCCGGCAGAAGGGCCGATATTGTAAATATTGTGGATATTTTCAGGGCCAGTGTGGTAGATGTCAATAGTGAAACAATGGTTATTGAACTTACTGGAACCGAGGAAAAAATTGATGCCCTTTGTGCCATACTCAGGGAACATGGGATAGTAGAAATGGTTCGCACAGGGAAAATATCCCTTGATCGGGGACCCGGTGCAGCCAAGGATGCCCCGGATAGTTATCTGACATAATTTACCCGTAATTGGGTATATATAATGGTATATATAATAAGTATTGAAGACAGGGGGGTCCGGTAGGTGTCTCAGGCTCAAATCAAAAGAATCATGATTAGCCTACCCGACAGTCTGCTGGCAGAAGTAGACGATATTGTCGAGGCAGAAAGCGTCAACCGCAGTGAGTTTATTAGGGAAGCAATGAGATTATACATTGCAGAAAGGAAACGCCGCATTCTCAGGGAACAAATGAAAAAGGGTTACCTGGAAATGGCAAAATTAAATCTGGCTCTGGCCATCGAGTATCAGAGGATGGAAAATGTAAATCTTGGTTATGAGCTGGCCAAAGCGGAGGGATAATTTACCCATGCATGTCCGGCGAGGAGACGTATTTTTTGCTGATTTAAGCCCTGTGGTTGGTTCGGAACAGGGTGGCATCAGGCCCGTATTAATTCTACAGAATGATATCGGGAATCAGTATAGTCCAACAACAATTATCGCAGCTATTACTTCTCAAATTGCCAAAGCAAAACTACCCACTCACGTGGAAATCCAGGCTAAGGTTAGCGGATTGGAAAAGGATTCCGTGATACTGCTGGAACAGCTAAGGACAATTGACAAAAGTAGGTTGTTTGAAAAGGTTTCATCCCTAAACGAGGAACTTATGTATAAGGTGAACAGAGCCATGGAAATAAGTTTAGGTTTAGTGGAAATTTGAGCAGTAAATACACTCCAAAAGGGGTGTATTTTTGCGCTTAAAAGTAATATATTATGGAATGGATTAAGGAAAAGTATTGAAGGCACGCATTAGGACAATGTTTTAGGCGTGTTTTTCTTTGGGGGGGAAAATTATGGCACCAATTATTGGTATAACAAGTTCCTATGACAGGGAAGCGGGAAGGACCTTCTTAAGTAGGTACTATGTTGAGGCAGTAGAGGCTGCTGGAGGAACTCCATTTATCCTACCAAGTGTATTATCTGAAAGACACTCTGAACAGATTATCCAATCTATTGATGGCTTGCTCCTTTCTGGAGGAGTGGATGTTGATCCAATACTATTTGGAGAAGAACCAATACCAGCCATGGGGGATATATGTCCCCAGAGAGATTTATTTGAAATAAGCCTAACTAAGTACGCATTAGAAAAGGATACTCCTATATTTGGCATTTGTCGAGGAATTCAGCTATTAAACATTGCAGCCGGTGGAAACGTTTTTCAAGATATAGTAACATCCATTGCAAAACCTCTTAAGCATGATCAATCTGGTCCCAGGTGGCATGGAACCCATACCATAAAAACTTTACCTGGCAGTAAACTGGCCTCCATCCTTGGAGAGAAAACTATTGTTAATTCCTTTCATCACCAGTCCGTTAACAAGGTGGCAGAAGGTTTTCGGGCTACCGCTTGGTCCAATGATGGTGTAATAGAAGGAATAGAAAGCCTAATGCACAAATTTGTGGTTGGGCTCCAATGTCACCCGGAATGCATGTGGGATAAGGATGAAAGAATTCTTAATATATTTAAAGCTTTTGTTAATTCCACAAGAAAGTAATGTAATAATCAGGGGGTAAATTATGCTGGCAATTGTAAACGGCCATGTCATGACTATGGCTGGCCAATCTATTTCTAGGGGTACAGTATTGGTTGAAGGAAGTCGAATAGTATCAGTAGGTAAAGATATCCCTCTTTCAGATCATATGAAGATTATTGACGCAAAGGGTAAAATTGTTATGCCAGGATTAATAGATGCACATACTCATGTGGGTATTATGGAGGAGGTATTTCGAATTGAGGGGGACGATACAAACGAAGTATCAGATCCTATAACTGCCCATTTAAGGGCAATTGATGCTATAAACCCAGCTGACCTTGGTTTTAAGGATGCCCTTGCAGCAGGGATCACCACTGTAGTAACCGGTCCTGGCAGTGCCAATATTATCGGTGGGGAAATGGTGGCCATGAAGACCTACGGTCAAATTATGGATGATATGATCATTAGGTTTCCGGCTGGGCTAAAATGTGCCCTTGGGGAAAACCCTAAAAGGGTGTATGGCAAGGGACAGAAAATGCCCTCAACCCGGATGGCCTCTGCGGCACTGTTAAGGGAGACTTTAGTTAAGGCACAAAATTACTTAGCTAAGAAGGAACAATCCCACGAGAAAGATATTTTTACCGAAAGATGTTTAAAGATGGAGTCTGTGGCCAGAGTATTGAATAGAGAGATACCCCTCAGGGTTCATGCCCACCGGGCCGATGATATAATGACAGCCGTGAGAATTGCTCGGGAATTTAATGTGGAGTTAATAGTTGAACACTGTACTGAAGGACATCTAATAGCCCCTTGGCTAGCGTCAGCTGGTGTAAAGGCAGTGGTGGGCCCGGTAATAAGCAGCCGTGCTAAGGTGGAATTAATGAATAGAAGCCTGGAGACAGCTATGGCCTTGTATAGGGTTGGGGTTCAATTTGCTATTATGACTGACCATCCGGTAGTTCCGGTCAATTATCTGGCCCTTTCTGCGGGGCTGGCTGTAAAGGGTGGATTGCCAGAGGAAGAAGCATTAAAAGCAATAACAATTAACGCAGCAAGGCTGGTGGGAATAGATAAAAGGGTTGGTTCCCTAGAACCTGGTAAAGATGCAGATATAATAATAATTGACCGACATTTGTTCGACCCAAACTATCAAGTAGTAGCACTATTAGTATCGGGACAACAAGTTATTCCCTAACAAGAAAAAAATTGTACAAAGTTTTTAATCTTAAGAAGGAATATTTGACTTGCCGTCGAAACTATATAAAAAATGGTAATATGTTACTTTTATGGAACAATGTCACAATTTGTCGGGAGGCGTAGAAAAAATGGATAATGCGCTGAATGTTTTAATAGTAGACGACCAAGCGGGGGTACGCTATTTACTAGAGATTCTGGTAAAGGAATCTGGGCATAAAGCATATACCGCTCAAAATGGTGTCGAGGCCTTGGATAAGGTAATAACTATTAAACCAGATTTAGTTTTTATGGATGTTCGCATGCCTGTTATGGGGGGACTTGAAGCATTAGGTAAAATAAAGAAGATTTCTCCTAGAACAGAGGTTGTAATGATGACCGCCTATAGTGCTGATGATACTGCTACCCTTGCCCTTAAGAAGGGTGCTATTAGGTGTATGAGTAAGCCCTTTGATGTAGAGGAAATAAAACACCTGCTGGAAGAGTTTAAAAGTCACTTTAATTCTTTTGAACAAGCCTGTCTGGAAAATTATGCTTAGAGAAATATTCTGAAATTGAAGTTTTATATAGTGTAAATGAATTATGTACTGTAAGTAAATGGGATTAATGTCCTAAATTATGGTTTCTTTGACATATTTATTAGGACAAAGCTTAGGGCTAACATCTATACTGGCATTAGGGATCTGCAGAAACAGATCCCTAATGTTATTTATTGTCGGCTGTGTAGAATAAAAGGTTCCAAGGCACCATCCTTGTTGAAAAGTTTTTTATAAGATAGGCCCACCAGTAATAGGCAGCCTATGGCAACCGCTGCTGAAATCATTAACATTACAACGATTTGATAACGTACCGCTTCTTGAGGGTCTGCGCCACCTAATATTTGACCAGTCATCATCCCAGGTAAACTAACTAGCCCTACCACCATCAGAGAATTAATAGTAGGTGTCATACCTGCCCTGACAGCTTCTCGCAGACTAGGGCGAATGGCTTCCCAGGGAGTGGCCCCGAAGGTAAGCAGTGCTTCAATTTCTGTCGAACGGGACCTAGCTTCGCTATATAGGCGGTCTAAGGCTAAAGCTATGCCGTTCATGGAATTTCCTAATATCATGCCAAAGATAGGAATGACAATTCTTGCGGAATACCATGGTTCGGGGGAGATGATTAATCCCGTAACTATTGAACCCACCAAAAAGGTACTGGCCAATAAGGAAAAAAAGGCCAACATAGAGGGGTAATTTGGAACATTGGGAGTTCTTTTTACTGCAGTTTTAGAGGCAATGTAACACATCAACGTGACGATAACTAAAATAAGCCATAGATTATTAATTATAAATAAATAGGTTAAAGCATAACCCATAAGGGTCAGTTGTATAAAGGTGCGCACTGAACCCCATAAAAGAGGTTTTAGTAAGCCTAATTTTAACAATGACGATATGGCACCTGATATCAGGATTAGCAAAACTGAGAAAGCCAGTTGGAGATTAGATATGGGAATAGTTGAATGGTCCATATTTATTACCTCCTTGGATTACTATCAATATCAAGGTACGCTAATTGAGAAAGCTCTCTAAAGTCATTATTATGAGATATAAGCAGGGCTGCCTTACTTGGTTGAGCCAGCCACCGAGATAAAACCTCATAAAAAGCACACCGGGACTTCTCATCCAAGGAGGCAGTAGGTTCGTCTAATAGTAATACCATGGGATCGATGAGCAAGGATCTAATAAAGGCAAGTCGTGCGGCTTCGCCACCAGATAAAGTTCTTGCATCCTGGTCCCATAAATCCGAGGGAAGCAACAGTTCTTTCATTAATCTAGCTGCCAGGTTCGGATCAAATTGTTTCTTAGTCCCTGCGAGTATTCCAAAGGGCCTTGCTAGATTTTCTGCAACGGTGCCATCAAATAAGGCTGGCTTTTGGGAAAGGTAATGCACTTTAGAGCGCCACGTGGTTACAGGGATTTCCTGCCAACTCTTTTCCTCCAAATAAGCTTCTCCGGCTAAACAGGTTTGCAGTTTGGCTAATACTCGGAGCAGGGTAGATTTGCCGGCACCTGAGGGGCCTCGGACAATTAGGGCAAAGCCCTCATTAAGGGAACCGGAAACAGATATTTTCCGTTCTTGACGAAGACCCAGTGTATAAGTAATACCCTCAAATCTAAATAACATCATAGCTACCTTTCCTCGAATATTTCCAAGGCTAACTCCTTGACTTTTACCTTTGCTTCTTCCAAAATAGCACAGCCCTCTTTGGTCAGGCTATAATACTTCCTAATCTTTCCTTCAACGTTAATCTTTTCGGAAATAAGCAGTCCATCGGCTTCTAGCTTACTTAAGATGGGATACATGGTACCTGGGCTTACATGATAACCGTGATCCTCCAATTCTCGAATTAACTCAAGACCATAGACCGGTGCCAGTGATGCATGATATAGAATATGAACCCGTATAAACCCCAAAAACAATTCCCTTAACATTATCGCACCTCGTTATCGTACGGCGTTATAGTAACTATATATTATACTTTTATAAAAAAAATAGCAAGATGTTTTAATTCTTTGTATCTGGCAATACTTGTAAGAGTATCATTAGGGGTGTGAATTATTTTGAGCATTAATGCCCTTTTATATCAGATTGTTACGATTATTTTTGTAATTACTACTTTCTTGTTTTGGATTTGGGCAGCCTTTAGGCTTATGAGGCATGTACCGGCAATTACCAACAAGCTGGGTTTGGGTGAAACACCTGGCATCATATTGGCAGTATTTGCCCTATGGCCATTGTTTTCTCTGACCTATCAGCTGTTTCGATTCTTTCTTCCCTCCTAATTAGCAAAGACCCCTATCCTTTTGAATAGGGGTCTTTGCTATCTGGCTTAGCAGTTGTAATAGGTATCAATTGCCTTCTCAAGTATGGTCTGATTATCCATTATTCTCATGAGCTTTTGCCCATTGGTTTCATATCTCAGGCATTCTTCCACTTTCTTGAGCATATCTTCCAGATCCTCTTTAGACATGGTAGGAAGATAACGCTTTAAAATTGCGGGGTCAATATCCGGGGAAAACATATATTCACTTCCTTTATTTCTGATATGGTAAAATATGCGATATTCCTGCAAGATGTGACAAATTAGAGGATATAGCCTTTGACTAAAGCTACTTGTACCTGGGTAATATATAACTAATTGATATAACGGAGGGAAATCATAATGTCCGAACAAAAGGCTAAAACAGAAATTTACAAAAAATGGTGGTTTTGGTTAGCCATAGGCTTTTTAGTTATGGTACTATTAAGCAGAGGTGGGCAATTTCAAATCTGAGAACAGTATTTGACTCCGGGGTGAATACCTTGGAGTTTTGTTTGTGAGTCTTTTACAGATAGGAATCTTTGCTATATAATAACGATAGTTTGTTGAGTTAGGTACTAATAGCGCTAATCTAATAAGCTAATTGCAGCTAGTATGAATGAAGGTGATCTATTGGGTGTAGCAAATAATTTGGTCATTAAGACCAATTCGCCCCTTGAAACAAGGGCTTTAGCAGAAGCTATGGCAAAATTACTTATGCCGGGAGATGTTATCTGCCTCAATGGAGACTTAGGGGCAGGAAAAACTGCTTTTTCCCAGGGAGTTGCGGCGGGGTTAGGAGTTAAGGCTCCCGTAACTAGTCCTACCTTTACACTTATTAACGAATATCATGGTCGAATGCCGATTTTCCATTTTGATGTATACCGATTAGATGGATCGGAACAGATGTATGATCTTGGCTATGAGGAATACTTTTATGGTGAAGGCATATGTCTAATTGAGTGGGCAGAGAGGGTTCAGGAAGTATTGCCCCAGGAACGCTTGGATGTTTTTATTAGTAGGCATGAAGATTCAGAGGATCTGCGTGAGATTAAGCTAATACCACTGGGAGAACGTTATCTTCTGCTACTGGAGGAGTTGAGTAATCTTGTACATATTAGGAATTGAAGCGGCAACTCCTGTGGCCAGCGTTGCTGTTGTTGGTGGGGGAGGAATGATTTTATCTGAAAGACTGGTTAATAACCGCCGCACCCACTCAATAAATCTACTGCCCATGATTAAAGCAGTTATTGAGGAGGCTGGCATAAAGAAAGAACAAATTAATGGAGTGGCGGTATCCTCTGGCCCAGGTTCTTTTACAGGACTCCGCATTGGACTGACAACTGCAAAAACCTTAGCCTTGACCTGGGGAGTCCCAGTGGTTGGAGTTTCTACCCTGGAGGCGCTGGCGCTGCCGGTGGTTTCTTCGGGGCAATTGATTTGCCCAATCTTAAATGCCCGTAAAAATGAAGTTTATACTAGTATTTTTAGGGGTGCAATCTTAGGTAGACCCCATAACATAGAGGGGCCTCTAGCCCTTAGTGTAAAAGACCTTGCCTCTATCTTATCAAGATATGAGGAAACAGTCATTTTTCTGGGGGATGCGGTTGTAGAATATAGGGAGGAGATCCTAAGCCTATTAGGAGACCGGGCTATTTTTGCTCCACAGTCTGCCATGCTGCCCAGGGGTGGTGCAGTGGCTGAGATTGGTCATTTAGAAATGGCCAGGGGCGGAGGTGTTGGGCCATTAGAACTTCAAGCCCAGTATGTAAGGTTATCTGAGGCTGAGGTTAAACTAGCCTGCCAGGGTAGGAAGTAGGTGCTATAATGGGTGTTCAGCTGGTTCAAATGACAGTGGATCATATCCCAGGGGTTTTAGAGATTGAACAGGTTTCTTTTCCCACTCCTTGGTCGCAGCAGGCCTTTACTTATGAAATTTTGAGCAACAATTTTGCCTATTATCTGGTGGCAAAGGAACAGGATAAGGTAATAGGCTATGCCGGTATGTGGCTGGTGCTAGATGAGGCCCATATAACTAATGTGGCTGTTCATCCAGAATACAGGGGAAAAAGTATTGGAGAAGCCTTGATGCTGGAAATGATACAACAGGCTATTATTAGAGGGGCTGTCAGGATGACCCTTGAGGTACGCCCCTCCAACATGGCTGCCAGGGAACTATATAAAAAACTTGGCTTTAAAGAAAAGGGACTTCGCAAAAAATATTATACAGATACAAATGAGGATGCCATAATTATGTGGGTAGAATTCCCTTGCCTGGAACAGTAACATTAGATTATTGGATGAACAGAAGAGGATATTGCCGAACCTGTGTATTTACCCTTTTTGTGAATTTGAGAAAAACTTTTTGCTAACCTTTTAACTCCTTCTATCAAAACTGTTTCATCATGAGTGGCAAAACAGAGACGCAGTTCCTGATCGCCTTCAAGAGTAGGATAAAAGGCTTGGCCAGGAACAAAAGAAATACCGTTTTTAGTTGCCTCGTGTAATAGTTTGGTAGAAGATGTATTTTTGGTTAATCTGCACCAGAGATAAAAGCCTCCCTGGGGTGGAAGGAATGTGAGATTGTCACCACAAAGTCGCTGGGTAACCCTGACCAGGGTATCCCGGCGTTTTTTATATTCCTTTCTTACCATAGCGAGGTGGTCGGACAAGTTTCCTTGCTCTAAAAAAAGCTGCACCAGCCACTGGGTTAAATTATTGCTGTGGAGGTCAACATATTGTTTTTCTAAAGCTAATCTATTGATTAGGGAGGGATTAGCTGCAATAAAGCCTGTACGCAAGCCTGGAAATAAAATTTTAGAAAATGTGCCTAAATAGGCTACCCCATCGTAGTTATCGAGGGCCTTTAGGGATGGTGGGGGTGCGTCCTGGTAATATAATTCACTGTAAGGGTCATCCTCAAGGATAACTAATCTATGTCGGGCTGCCAATTGTAAAAGCTCCCGACGCTGATGTTCCGGGATTACACGGCCGGAGGGATTTTTAAAGGTAGGAATTAGGTAAAGCAGCTTAGGGCGATAACGAATTAAATAATCCTCCAGCAGGGCCAATGGGAAATGCTCAGAACAGGGTAAGGTCAAAAGTCGTGCGCCAGCATTTTGGAATTGTTGAATGGCACCGATATAGGTTGGAGACTCAACCACCACATAATCACCAGGCACCAAAATGGTTTTGGTAATCAGGTAAAGTCCTTGCTGTGCTCCTGAGAGGATCATTACGTTTTCAGCAGTTACATTTATTCCTTTATTCCGAAGATAGACTGCTAAGGTTTGCCGCAGGGGGGTATAACCCTCGGTTGGTATATAGCCAAGATCTGCTAAATTGAGGGCATTAAGCTCACTCTCCATTAAGCTCTGGAATATTTTTAGGGGATATAGCTTTGGATCCGGCATGCCGGTGCCCAATGATATGCTTTCCAAACCCAAGGGGTTTGCCACTAATTCCCTTAAAATAGAGGAAAAAGGTGATTGATTGTAGGGAATAAATAGTTGTGGCCAAGGAATACCTGGCCGCTCACTACCCATTTCCGCTAAGGGATCTGATACATATGTACCACTACCCACCCTTGTTTTTACAAAACCACGATGTTCAAGGTGACGATAGGCGTTAATGGTTGTAGTTCGGCTTACATCAAGTAGAGAAGCCAGTTCCCGTTCCGGGGGCAGTTTTGTACCAGGTTGTATTTCATGGTTTTTAATCTTTACCTCTATCAGGTTTGCTAATTGCAGATATAATGGTTCTTTAGCCAGGGGATTTAGTTTAGTCCCTGCCAGGTATTTGGATATATCCATATGAACAAATCACTCCATCCACAGCGCAATTTCCAGTATAAATTATAAAATTGGATATTAGCACGATATTTCCTGCTAACTGAAAAAGCTAAATCTATTTTTATGAGAAGCTTCTAGTTGCTCAGAGAGACTGTTATAATAGCACTATATGGGATTGGGTATAACTGTAATAATTTAAGCATTATAAAAGGGTGGACTTATGAGCGTAATTATATTAGGAATAGAAACCTCCTGTGACGAAACCTCTTCCTCGGTGTTGGTGGATGGAGCAGAGCTCCGCTCAAATATCATCTCCTCTCAAATAGAAGTGCATCAAAAATTCGGCGGGGTGGTACCTGAGGTTGCTTCCAGGAAACATTTAGAAAACATTAATTCTGTAATTATTGAGTCCCTTGAGAAGGCCGAGGTTAGCCTAAAGGATATCACAGCAGTTGCTGTTACCTATGGACCGGGTCTTGTAGGTGCATTACTGGTTGGTGTAGCTGCTGCCAAGGCATTATCCTATGCCTTGGATATTCCGTTGATCGGTGTGAATCATTTGGAGGGACATATTAGTGCAAATTTTTTAGCTCAGCCTGGGCTGGAATTTCCACTAATTTGCCTGGTGGTATCAGGAGGACATTCGGATATTGTTTATTTGCCCAATAGGGGAGAATATCAACTCCTGGGGCGAACCAGGGACGATGCTGCAGGTGAGGCCTTTGACAAGGTGGCTAGGGCAATGGGCCTTGGCTACCCTGGGGGGCCCTTGATAGATAATCTGGCCAGGCAGGGTAATTCACAGGCTGTAAAATTCCCCAGGGCATTTCTGGAGGAGGGCAGCTTAGATTTCAGTTTCAGCGGACTGAAGTCAGCAGTTCTTAATTATTTAAATCGGTCTAAAATGCTTAATGAAGAAATAAACAGGGCAGATCTGGCTGCCAGCTTCCAACGGGCAGTTGTTGAGGTCCTTGTGGATAAAACAATTTCTGCTGCCCGCCGAACCGGGGTCAAAACAATTATCACGGCAGGGGGGGTGGCGGCAAATGGTGAGCTAAGAAATTTGCTGCTGGAAAAGGCCGGTGAGGCCGGATGTAAAGTTTTCTTTCCACCATTGAACTTATGCACCGATAATGCTGCCATGATTGCCTGTGCGGGCTATTATAAGTACTTACGGGGAGATTTTGCACCCCTTTCATTGAATGCTATACCGGGACTTACCCTTGGACAGGACAAATATTAGCTTCAAAGGGATAATTTTAAGTATACATAAACGTGACTGCAGCATGGTTTTTCCACTGTTCTGTGGAACAATTACTGTGGATAATGTGGATAAGTCTGTTAATAACTTGACAATCAAGGATTTTTGTTGTGAATATAACTGTTGAATAAAACGAACATTACTTTTGTGTTCGGACAGGTAAAAATTTTGTTATCATAGTTTGCCAGGTAGGAACTCAAGGCTTTCTGTAGAATACAATAAAACTTATACAGTTAGTAAGGACTAAAAGAATGGAAGTATGGAGGTGTAAATAGTTGAGCAAGTACTGGGATACATATCATGAAACTATGTCCCGTGAGCAATTAGCTGAACTCCAATTAAAAAGACTTAAGGCACTGGTGGAAAGGGTTTATACTTCTGTTCCCTTTTACCGTCAGGCTTTTCAGGAAAAGGGTATATCCCCTGGAGATATTAAATCTTTGGATGATTTGAGGAAGCTACCCTTTACCACTAAAAAGGATTTAAGGGATACTTACCCCTTTGGCTTGTTTGCTGTACCCCGCAGTGAAATTGTCAGGATGCATGCATCCTCAGGAACTACCGGAAAGCCAATTGTGGTGGGTTACACTAAAAAAGACCTGGATACCTGGGCTGACTTGGTTGCCAGGTGTATGGCTATGACTGGTGGCACAAAGGAGGATGTTGTCCAAAATGCCTATGGTTACGGCTTGTTTACAGGTGGACTTGGCATTCACTATGGGGCTGAGCGGCTAGGCGCCACAATTGTTCCCATATCTGGTGGTAATACAGCTCGCCAACTGATGCTTATGCAGGACTTTGGTACAACTATCCTCACCTGTACACCTTCCTATGCCATGTTCATGGCCGATGAGATTATTGCAGCAGGTATTAAGGAAAATATAAAGCTAAAGGCAGGCATTTTTGGTGCTGAGCCGTGGTCTAACAATATGAGGCTTCAGTTAGAAGAAAAACTTGGCATCAAGGCCCATGATATATACGGCTTAAGCGAGGTTCTAGGACCTGGGGTAGCCATGGAGTGTGAACATCAAAAGGGTCTGCATATCTTTGATGACCATTTTATTCCTGAAATAATTGATCCGGAGACAGAGCAACCACTTCCTTACGGTCAAAAGGGTGAATTGGTATTTACAACCTTAACTAAAGAAGGCTTCCCTGTGATTCGCTACCGCACCAAGGATATATCTGTGCTATATGAGGAAAAATGTGACTGCGGACGAACACACGTGCGCATGGAAAGAATTACCGGACGTACCGATGATATGCTGATTATTCGTGGAGTAAACGTATTCCCCTCCCAGATCGAGAGTGTTTTACTGGAATTTGGGGAAACAGAACCCCACTACCTGCTGGTGGTTGACCGTAAAGCAGCCATGGATGATTTGGAGATTCAGGTGGAGCTCTCCAGCAAAATGTTCTCAGATAAGATTGCCGGCCTAGAAGTTTTAGAGCGGAGATTAAAGGAGAGAATTCTCAGTGTCCTGGGTATATCTGCTAAGATTAAGCTTGTGGAGCCAAAATCCATTCCGCGCAGTGAGGGTAAGGCTAAGAGGGTAATTGACAAACGTGAATTATAGACCTGATTATAAAGGAGGTATTGAAATGCGAGTACAACAGATTTCAATTTTCTTGGAGAATAAGAAGGGTCGTCTGGCTAAGGTCACGGAGGTACTGGGTGAAAACGATATCAACATTCGGGCACTATCTATTGCTGACACCACGGATTTTGGGATACTTCGCCTGATTGTCAACAAGCCACAGCTGGCTTATCAGGTTCTTAAAGAAGCAGGCTTTACTGTTAGTACCACTGATGTTATCGCAGTGGAAGTATCAGATCAGCCAGGTGGGTTGAGCAGTATTTTACGGCACCTGGACAAGGTTGGGATTAATATTGAGTACCTTTATGCCTTTGTAACTCAAACTGCCACCGCAGCTTTAATAGTTTTCCGAGTTGAGCAGGTTGACGAAGCCATTAAGGTTTTGCAGGAAAAGGGAATTCGCATTGTGCCAGGAGATGAAGTATACCTTATATGATCACTAAATAAAAGTTCCTCCCACAGGGGAGGGACTTTTTCTCATCGGTTAGCATTGGAGGAAGAAGTGGAAAAGAAGAGTTTGAGAAAACAGATTCTGGCATCCAGGGAACTATTAAGTCCACAGGATGCCTTTAATAGGAGTAGCTTGATTACGGAAAGGCTGCTGGTCCTTGATGCTTTCTTAAAAGCCAACACAATGATGGCTTACCTAAGCATTAAAAATGAAGTACAAACCGGCCATATAATAGAGAGGGCCTTGCAAGATGGCAAAGAAATAGCTGTCCCGGTGGTAAATTCAAATAAAAAATCCATGAAGGCAGCGAAGCTTTTGAGCTATCCAGGGGGACTGGTGCCAGGACCCTATGGTATTTTAGAGCCCGCTGTATTTTTGCCGATTTCAGCTGAGGACCTTGATTTAATTGTTGTTCCTGGGGCGGCCTTTGACCCCAAGGGAAACCGTTTAGGCTACGGTGGAGGCTATTATGATAGGTTTCTGCCCAGGGTTAGACCAGGTGCAGTAACAATCGCCCTGGCATATGAAATGCAAATGATGGAAGATCTCTCCAATTACATGGAACCCCATGATTGCAGGGTAGAATATGTGGTAACAGAAGAACGAATTATCAAGGTAAAATAATTTCCCCTAGGTCAGTGGCAGTATCTTTTTTCGACTTAATGAAAAAGACACTATTCCTTTGACCCGACTTTGCCAAGCCAGTTTACCTTCCGAGTCAAGTATTCCTGCAGCCGATCGACGTATTGTCTGGGTTCCTTGGCATTATATTCATTAACCAGGGTTAAGTCGTAGGGATTAACCCATTTTGAGCCGGCACCTACCCCTAATCCCACGATGGTTTGCCGCTCCTCAATCATCTGGACGTTATAAATACAAGCATGGCCTGGTTTGGTATAACCGATGTTCTCCAAATTTCCCACCATTTGTTTTTGACGATACATATAGTAGGGGTGCTGCCCTAGGGCCAGCGCTCCATTGGCAGTTATTTGCCACATTTCCACGGCTTCTTCCGCTGATGCCTGGGGAAATTCCTCCAGCCTTTGCTTTAAATCAGAAGCACGCTTAACTGCCAAGCTGTGAATGGTAAGGTTTTCTGGGGCCAGTTCAATTACGCGATTAACTGTCTCTTGAACATCCCTTGGGGTTTCACCGGGAAGACCAATGATCAAGTCCATGTTAATGGTTTTAAATTTAACTTTACGGGCTATAGCCATTGCCTGGTAGATGTCCTCAATACTATGGGCCCGGCCTATGACCTTTAATGTTTTTTCCACCATACTTTGTGGATTAATACTTAGCCTATCCACCCCTGCTTCCGCCAGCAAGGTAAGAACCTCGGTGCTTAATGTATCGGGACGTCCCCCTTCTACGGTAAATTCTACGGTATTAGAATCCTTCAAATAGAGATTTATTGTATCCATGAGAGTGAGTAGCATATCCAGGTTAAGACTGGTCGGAGTGCCCCCGCCGAGATAAATTGTTTGGACGATTAAATTCCGGGATTTTATCATTTCGCCGACCCGCTTAATTTCTTCAATTAAGGCTTTAAAGAAATCTTCTACCATTAACTTATTTCTTTTAATGGGATAGGACGGAAAAGAACAGTACAGGCATCTTGAGGGGCAAAAGGGAATCCCGATGTATATACTGATAAACCTTGACATTTGTTCACCTGTAAGTATGATGCTGCGCTGTCTGCCGGCAATATCAGTAATCTGAAGAGCTTTGTCCTGACTTAGGGCATACTTATCTACCAAGTACCCCTGCACCTTTTCCGGGGACCATCCGAAATCCAAAAGCCGGTGAACCACCTTGGTAGGTCTAATGCCGGTCATAATACCCCAGGGACTTGGCAATTGCGAGGTGGCAGCTGCCAGTGAAAGATAAATTACCAGTTTGGCCAATCTCTTAAATTCATTGGCCTCTTCCCCAGGTGTGAGGGGAGTGCCATTTTCCCGATAGGCATTGGCAGCACCCTGATGATAAAACTGAGCCTCAGCCCAAAGTCCGTTTCCCTCATTGCCAAATTCCAGCTTGATGTATGTGCCTGCTGTATTGTTTGGTAATAATTCTGCCCCGGGAAAGAACAGCCATATTATATCTTGTATGGTTCCGACGTAATCTACGGCTTCACCAGTCAGACCAATAATCACGTTTACTTCGCTCCTTAGTATCTGATTATTTCTATTATGGGAATACCAGAATAATTATTAATCGGCTCGTTATGTAAAAAAAGACATAACAAGCCCTGGCACAAGCAGGATAATCTGCCATTGTAATGTAATAATAACACAAAAGATAGTATTTAATAAAAAGGGGGAGAAACTTGTGAGTGAGTATGATGAAAAACTGGTTCAGGCTGTCAGGGAAGGGGCTAAAGAAGGAAAGCTTTCTTGTACTGCTGCCCGCAAAATTGCCGGGGAGTTTAAGGTCCCCCCAAAGGTTATAGGAGATATTTGCGATCTGAATAAAATAAAAATAAAGGCCTGTGAATTAGGCTGTTTTTAAGCGGAGGGGTAGTCTTGGAGTTATTTAATGTGCTAACGGTACAACAGGCCCGGAGCACTTTGGCCCAGCACCTGACAAAGGGAAACCGGGAAGAGATTGTTCCCCTGCTAAATGGACTAAATAGGATTTTAAGCAGGGACATTTGTGCGGTGGAGGATGTTCCCGGTTTTGACCGTTCCACCATGGATGGATACGCTGTCCGGGCCAAGGATACCTTTGGGGCCACAGAATCTTTGCCCTCCTATGTCAACGTTACCGGGGAGGTATTGATGGGCCAGGAGGCAGTTGGTACTGTGGCGCCCGGACAAGCCTGGTCAATTCCCACCGGAGGAATGCTGCCCCAGGGAGCGGATGCCGTGGTGATGGTCGAGTATACTGAGGAATTGGACGAACTAACCATTGGCGTAACCAAACCGGTGGCACCAGGAGATAATGTTGTTCGCCGGGGCGAAGACGTAAAGGCTGGTACAGTGGTTCTGCAGGCCGGTCACCGGATAAGGCCACAGGACTTGGGTCTATTAGCGGCTGTTGGCGTTACCAAGGTTCCTGTTAACCTACCCCTTAGGGTAGGGATCATATCAACGGGTAATGAGTTGGTTGACCCGTCAAAGGAGGCTGAGCTGGGAAAGGTTAGGGATATTAACTCCTATGCCTTGTATGGGCAGGTTCTGGAGGCGGGCGGAGCTCCCCAACTATACGGTATAGTTGAGGACGAATTTGACTCATTAAAGGGTACCATGGAAAAGGCTCTAAATGATAATGATTTAGTGCTTGTTTCAGGGGGTAGTTCTGTGGGAGCCAGGGATGTTACAGCTAAGGTAATTGAAACCATTGGCGAACCCGGAGTGTTATTTCATGGCATTGCCGTCAAACCAGGGAAACCTTCAATAGGTGCAGTGGTACAGGGAAAACCTGTCTTTGGCCTGCCGGGGCACCCTGTCTCGGCCATGATTGTTTTTGACCTTTTAGCCAGACCTATAATTGAGACCGCTGGGTTACCCCTGGCAAGGAAGGTATTTCCCTTGAGGGCGGCCATTAATCGTAATATGCACTCGGCAACAGGCAGAGATGATTTTATTAGGGTAACTTTACTCCGCTTAGAAGATGGTTCAATAGTGGCGGAACCTGTTTTAGGAAAATCCGGACTAATCAGCACCATGGTTAAGGCCGATGGTGTGGCTCACCTACCCCTTTCCAAAGAAGGGGTAGAAGCTGGAGAACTTGTAGATGTATGGTTGTTTTAACTTAAAATATTGCAAGGAGACGGTCAAATGAGGAATAAAAGAGATGTATATCTTGATGACCGGCCATGGGAGGAGGCCTTGGAGGGTCTGCTAAAGCACCTGGAGGCCAAAGGTACCCTGCAGCCGGCTAACCCGGAGTTAATTGCTGTAGAGGAAGCATTAGGCCGGGTAACGGCAGCACCAATATTTGCAGCCAATTCCTCCCCCCATTATAACGCTTCTGCCATGGATGGAATTGCGGTGGATTCAGCCCTTACCTTTGGTGCCTCGGATGCAGAGCCAAGGCAGATAAAGTTGGGTGAAAGGGCCCAGGTGGTGGATACCGGTGATCCGCTGCCTCCTGGATGTGATGCTGTAATAATGATTGAAGATATTCATTTTGTGGAAGATGATGTTTTTGAAATCACCTCCGCCGCCTCTCCCTGGCAGCACGTTAGGGCCATTGGAGAAGATTTGGTAGCTACGGAAATGATCCTGCCCGCCAATCACACTATCCGGCCAGTGGATATAGGTGGTATTTTAGCTGGCGGTATCGGTAAAATAAAAGTTTATTCTAGGCCCAGGGTGGCCCTGCTGCCCACAGGAACCGAGTTGGTACAGCCTGGGACAGAGCTTAAGCCCGGTGATATCATTGAATACAATACAAGGGTACTTGGGGCCATGGTGAAAACCTGGGGTGGCGAACCAATCAGACGGGCAATAACTGTGGACGATTGGGATAAGCTTAAGGAAGCGGTTTGCACGGCGGTGGAAGAGGCAGACATGGTAGTAATTAATGCTGGTTCATCTGCTGGGCGAGAAGATTTTACCGCCCAGCTAATCAGGGAATTAGGTACAGTTCTGACCCATGGAGCAGCCATTAAACCTGGTAAACCTGTAATCCTTGGGGAGGTAAAGGGTAAGCCGGTGATTGGCATACCTGGTTACCCGGTCTCTGCAGCCCTGACCATGGAAATATTTGTACGTCCAATTATATATCGAAAATTAGGCTCAGTTCCTCCAGAACCTGAATATGCGGAGGCTATTATTTCCCGTAAGATGCCTTCCCCCATGGGAGTGGAGGAATTTATCAGGGTTAAGCTGGGCCAGGTGGGAGAAAAAATTGTGGCCACGCCAATTTCTAGGGGGGCAGGCATAATCATGTCACTGGTGAGAGCTGATGGCATGTTAAGGGTACCAAGACTTTCCGAGGGATATAGGGCCGGGGAAACTGTAAAAATAGAATTAATGAGACCCCTAGAGGCGGTAAGGCAAACAACCGTAATTATAGGCAGCCATGACATGGCCCTAGATATCCTGGCCAATCACCTGCGCAAGAGATTTCCTGATGCCAGCTTATCCAGTGCCAATGTAGGAAGCCTTGGGGGGCTGTCGGCCATCAAGAAGGGTGAATGCCACTGTGCAGGCACTCACCTGCTGGATGAGGAAACAGGTGAATACAATATAAGTTACCTTAAAAGATTATTGGGTGACCGGCCAGCAATTTTGCTAAACCTGGTCTATCGCCAGCAAGGTCTAATGGTGGCCAAGGGTAACCCACTTAACATTAAAGGCTTAGAGGATCTTGCCCGGGAAGGTATAAGGTTTATAAATCGACAAAGGGGTGCCGGAACCAGAATATTACTGGACTACAAGCTAAACCAACTGGGGATTAATCCAGACACTATCTACGGATACGGTCGAGAAGAATATACCCATATGGCTGTTGCTGCTGCTGTGGCCAGTGGTGATGCCGATGCGGGATTAGGAATTTTGGCTGCAGCTAACGCACTGGAACTGGACTTTGTGCCGGTGGTGGAGGAAAGATACGACCTTTGCATTCCTGGTGAATATTGGGAAACTCCGTATATTCAAAGGCTCCTGGAAGTTATTGCTACTCCAGAATTTAAAGAGCAGGTAGAGGCTTTAGGGGGCTATGATTTAAGAGATTGTGGCGGGGTAATGTACCGTCAGGGCATATAGGAGGAAAAATGGCACAGGATAACTCCAGGTACCTTCGCCAGTCCCTTGAGGAGCTCTTTCAACCAAATAGTAAAGTTTGGTTGGAGCGGGGTGGTACCAATTTTGGAGATGGTTTGTATTATTTACTCCTCAATGTCAAAGAACATGGATCTATCTCCCAGGCCGCCCGGGTTATGGGCATGTCTTATCGTGCTGCCTGGGGCAAGATAAAAACCGCTGAAAAAAATTGGGGCTTTCCTTTAGTAGCTACCCAAATCGGTGGGGATGCCGGTGGGGGTGCTTCTTTAACTGAGGAAGGGGTAAGGCTGGTGGAATCCTTTGGTGAGTTTCGCCGTCAGGTGGATCAGGCAGTGGAGCTAATCTTTAAGAGTACCTTTTGTTGAAAAAGATACAACTGGGTTTTAATAATCCCGAAGCAATAAAGAAGGGTAAGGGGATTACCCTTACCCTTCTTACCCCAGGATACGTTCAGGATAGGTATAGACATTCATACGTTCACCCTTAGCAAAGCCAACCACCGTTATACCTAGCTTATTGGCCATCTCAAGGCCTAGGTCAGTGGGAGCAGAGCGAGAAATTATAACCGGCAGGCCCATTTTTCCGACCTTGATGATTATTTCTGAAGAAACACGTCCACTGAAAACAAGTATTTTATCATCCAGGGGAATGCGGTTTAAAAAGGCCCGTCCAAAGATCTTATCTACTGCATTGTGGCGACCCACATCTTCATAAAAGAGTATCACTTCCGTGGGTGCACAAAGGGCTGCATTATGCACTCCGCCGGTTTGCCGGAATAAAACCGACATTTCTTCCAGCCTGTCGGACAAGTCCCATACCTGTCCGGGGCTAACAAGTAAATTGCTTGTTATCTTGTTCATGCTTTTGGCGTCGTTTACAAAGTAAAAAACCGGCCTTCCCCTGCCGCAGCAGGAAGTGATATTTCTCTTGAGGAATTTTGCCTCTGATTCACCCTCTGAGGCCTGAACATGAATCACACCGTTCTCCGAGTCAACCTTAACTTCAATAAGGTCTTCAGGTGTCTGGACCAGACCCTCTGAACATAAAAAACCTACAGCCAGCTCCTCAAGGCCCTCAGGAGAACAAACCATAGTCACAAATTCTTTACCATTAAGAAACAGTGTGACCGGGACTTCACGAACGATCAAGTCATCGGTACGGATAATCTTATCTCCCTTAATCTTGACAATGTTTGAAGTTGTTTTGTTTAAGTGCCAGACCATCGCCCAACCCCCTAGGTCATTAATACGAGTTAGTTTAATTTTAACCCAATATATCAGGATTGTGAAGGTTAGTTCAAAAACAGAGGTGATAAACGTGTATAGAATAGGCATTATAACCATGAGTGACAAGGGTTCCCAGGGGCAAAGGGAAGATATTAGCGGGGCCACCATCAAAGAAATGGTAGCAAATTTGGGGCAGGTTGAGCAATATAGAGTTATACCAGATGATTTGGAAGTAATCAAGGCAACCCTGGTCGAATTATCAGACCTGCATAATTTAGACCTTATACTTACCACGGGTGGTACAGGTCTAAGTCCTAGGGACAACACACCGGAGGCAACCCTGGCTGTCATTGACAGAAATGTTCCTGGCCTGGCGGAGGCCATCAGGGCTGAAAGTCTTAAGAAGACTCCCAAGGCAATGCTGTCCAGAGCCGTTAGTGGAACCAGAGGTAAGACCCTAATAGTAAATCTTC
Organism: Desulforamulus aquiferis; assembly: GCF_030577015.1. NCBI lineage: Bacteria > Bacillati > Bacillota > Clostridia > Eubacteriales > Peptococcaceae > Desulforamulus > Desulforamulus aquiferis. The sequence continues at coordinate 44,089 of NZ_JARPTC010000001.1, forward strand.
CCGGCAGTGTTAAAGGAGTCAGGGAGTGCCTGGAGGTAATAATGCCTGTGCTGCCCCATGGCCTAGAAATTTTATCTGGTCGGGGCGGAGAATGCGGGCAAGGGTAGCTTTTAAAAGTAGAACAATTCGGAAATAAATCGACCTAAATAAAATGGCAATTTTTATTAAATAAAGTATAAAATAACCAGATATATGGTAAAAATATAATTGGGTTTAAAAGGGATTAATAAAACCAGTAATTCTAATGTAGAAGGAGAAATTAAAAGATAACTATCCGTAATTTGGATAAATTAGTACTCATTTAGGAATTTTTACTCTCGGAGTGCTTGCTTTTAATTTTCTTGTTCTATATTATATTACTGGGTGTTAGCACTCAACATTAACGAGTGCTAACAACATAACCCGAAATTTTAAAAAAACCTTAATAATTCTAAAGGAGGGTTTTTTGTGATTAAACCATTAAGTGACAGGGTAGTTGTAAAGGCACTGCCCCAGGAAGAAAAGACCAAAAGCGGCATTGTGCTGCCGGATACTGCTAAGGAAAAGCCTCAGCAGGGTGAAGTAATTGCTGTTGGTCCCGGACGTCTAATGGAGAATGGTCAGCGTGCAACCATCGATTTAAAAGCCGGTGACAAAGTCTTTTTCTCTAAGTACGCAGGTAACGAAGTGAAAATCGATGAAGAAGAATTTTTAATTCTTCGGGAAATGGATATTCTGGCTGTAATTGAATAACTTAAATAAGTTTAACGTTAAACAATTCAAGGAGGTTGAAGATCTTGGCCAAAGAAATAATTTTCCGGGAAGATGCCCGTAAAGCTCTTGAAAAGGGTGTAAACGCCCTTGCTGAGGCTGTTAAAGTTACTCTCGGACCTAAGGGTCGTAACGTTGTTCTGGATAAAAAATTTGGTGCTCCCACCATTACCAATGACGGTGTAACAATTGCTCGGGAAATCGAACTACCCGATCACTTCGAAAATATGGGTGCCCAGCTGGTTAAAGAGGTTGCTACCAAAACCAATGATGTTGCCGGTGACGGTACTACCACTGCTACAGTTTTAGCTCAGGCCCTTGTTCGTGAAGGCTTGAAAAACGTAGCTGCAGGTGCTAACCCCATGATCATTAAGCGCGGTATTGAAAAAGCCGTTGAGAAGGCTGTAGAAGAAATTAAAGCTATGTCTAAACCCATCGAGAGCAAGGAAGCAATTGCCCAGGTGGCAACTATTTCTGCAAACGATGATTCCATTGGCAACCTGATTGCTGAAGCTATGGAAAAAGTAGGCAAAGACGGTGTTATCACTGTAGAAGAATCCCAGGGCATCGGTACTACTTTAGAAGTAGTTGAAGGTATGAATTTTGACAGGGGTTATATCTCCCCATATATGATTACTGACACAGATAAAATGGAAGCTGCTTTGTCCGATCCCTATATTTTAATTACTGATAAGAAAATTGCTTCCGTTCAGGAAATCCTTCCTGTGCTGGAAAAAGTTGTTCAGACCGGCAATAAGCCTGTACTAATCATTTGTGAAGACCTGGAAGGTGAAGCTCTTGCTACCCTGGTGCTGAACAAACTGCGTGGTACTTTAAATGTTGTTGCTGTTAAGGCTCCTGGCTTTGGCGATCGCCGTAAGGCTATGCTGGAAGATATCGCTACCCTTACAGGTGGTATTGTAATTACTGAGGAAGTTGGCCTGAAGCTTGATAAGACTACCCTTGAAATGCTGGGTACCGCACGCCAGATCCGTGTTAAGAAAGAAGAAACCATCATCGTTGGTGGTGCTGGTGAGCAAGAAAATATCGAAGGCCGCGTTGCTCAAATCAAGAAGCAAATCGAAGAAACCACCTCTGATTTCGACCGTGAGAAGCTACAAGAGCGTTTGGCTAAACTGGCCGGCGGTGTAGCAGTTATCCAGGTTGGTGCAGCTACCGAGGTTGAAATGAAAGAGAAGAAGCTGCGTATTGATGACGCCCTCAACGCTACCCGTGCAGCAGTTGAAGAAGGTATAGTTCCTGGTGGCGGCACCGCTTATGTTGATCTCATTGCATCTTTAGATGAAATCGTTCTGGATGGCGATGCTAAGACCGGTGTTGACATCGTTAAGCGCGCTATGGAAGAACCCCTCCGCCAGATTGCCAACAACGCTGGCCTTGAAGGTTCCGTAGTTGTAGAAAAAGTAAAAGTTACTGAAAAGGGCATTGGCTTCAACGCCATGTCTGAAGAATATGTTAACATGATCGGTGCTGGTATCGTTGACCCTGCCAAAGTTACTCGCTCCGCTCTGCAAAATGCTGCTTCCATTGCAGCCATGATTCTTACCACCGAAACCCTGATTTCCGATAAGCCTGAAGAAGGCGGCGGTGCCAACCCAATGGCCGCTATGGGCGGAATGGGTGGCATGGGCGGCATGATGTAAGAAGTGCCCCTAAACCCTGTAAAATCAAGGGTCGGAAGTTATAAAATAGTTCTATGACCACATTTTGACCACATTGGCTCACAAAGCTAATGTGGTCATTACATTTCTTATAGTCTATTCATCAATTCGGTGAACTTCTGAGATGCATATAGATATTCAGCTAGCACACAGCCATTAGTAGGTAGATAACGGCCTAAGTTGCAGCCAAACAGGTAATCTATCAATACTCATATTTAATATAATTACCGAAGTATCCTTTGAACTACGCTAATGCTATTTCTAATCGTGGTTTTTAATATTCAATTCTGGTAAGATTGTATTAGCATAGTCAGGAAAAAATTGCACCCAATTGAACGAACGGGGGAATTTCAATGACGTGGGAAGAAGTAAAAAAAACCTATCCAAATCAGTGGTTGTTGATTGAAGCTATTGAAGCACATACCGAAGAAAACAAGAGAATTGTAAACCAAATAGCCGTCATCAACAATTTTTGCGATGATAATAACAAAGCATTGCAGCAATATTTACAACTACATCGGAAATATCGAGAAAGAGAATTGTATGTTGTGCATACATCACGACCTGAATTAGACATCATAGAGCAACGCTGGAGTGGTGTGAGGGCAATTTATGAATCTTAGATTAAAATATGGATTACCCTTTGTTACTGCAACACTTACACATAAGGGTAAGGCACTAACTTCTAATGATTTTCTTATTGACACTGGTTCAGCCTCCACCATCATCGCTGCTGAGCTCGCCCTTGACTTAGGATTAGGCCCCGAACCACTGGATGTTATTAGGCAAATCAGAGGCGTTGGTGGAACAGAATTTGTATATGAAAAGTGCATAGACAGGCTCCAATTAGGGACTAGAAGTATATCTAATTTTAAAATACAGATTGGCGATATGGATTATGGATTTGAGATAGACGGAATAATTGGGCTTGATTATTTGCTGAAAGCCAAGGTAATTATAGATTTAGAAACCCTAACACTTGTGTGAGAACTCCAAGAATGTTTTATAACATAGGTATCTAATAGCCCGTTGGATTAAGAGTAATACAAAAATATATTTAGACAAGCCCTTAAAGCAACGACGCGTTTCGGGTTGGGTATTCGTCTACTTGATGGCACAGTCTAGAAATATTATCTCTTGTGTGTGACACTTAAAGGCATTACTAGATTATACTTTATAAGAGACATGCAAGTAGACCCGTAAGCTGCAAGTCACCCGGCCCGCTATGACCTGGGAAGTTGGCCAGGATGAGCAGGACGGGTGTCTGGCGACCTGGAAATAATGCTAAAAACTTATTGACAACTGGGAAAATATTCTTTATAGTCAACTCAAAGTCGACCGGACACATGTTCGGCGGCTTTTTCTTTTGCGAAGCGGGCCCTCCGGTCAGGGCCCGTATTCAAAGAAAATATACAAGGAGGAGATAAATATGCCGATTGTAAAAGAATCCATTACCAGCAGAATTAAACTTCGCACAACACTGAAGTTAGTCTCAACGGTAACCCCATCTTTGCTAACCGTACCTATCTATTTATTGCTGATTTCCGGGTTATTTTATTTCTATTCGACATAATTTTTATAATTTCCCCACGTATGGGTGTAAAATTAGTAAGCACTATTAAAAAGTTATCGACAGAATTAATAGGAAACTTCTCAAGAAATGTCTATTACCAATACTTACTAGCAATTTAAAAGGAGAATGAGGAGTTTTTAAAAGATTATTTTATAGATCCACCCTATTTCTCATCATTAGTTGGTTCTTTAGAACGGCCTAAACCATCTGTAGTATAGCTCCAAGAGGTTTCGGAAAAACAGCTTGGAGAAAAAGGCTTGAGAGCTTATCTGAGGAACACAGTGATAAGAGTATATCAATTCTATATGATAATTTCCCTATAGAAGGAATTTCAAATCCAAAAAATATTACTTTTGAGATGCATCTGCATAGGATTATGAGATCTATACTAATTGCTTTTTTGTCAAAGCTTCATACTGAAGAGAATCCTTTTGAGTTTAATGAATATGAACGGAGTAGACTGATAAAGTTAATTGAGAAATATCTAAACAATATAACTGTTAATGAAGTGACACAAGCGATAAATTCTATTAAAGGAGCAAGAGGGTAGTTATTTGATATATGGGTAAAGTTTACTAAACCAATAAACTCCATAATAAATATGATTTCAGCAGCAAAATCTCTAGGTTCTGTAGATTTAGCAGTAGAGACAAGAAAAGTAGTGAATTCTAGTATAGAGGAAAAAGCTAAAGATATTTTAAAAACTAAGTTAAAAGAAAGTTGACAGCCGGTGTACCATGCTGAAATTTGAGCAAAATAAGAGTAGGCCGATTTTAAAATGGTAATTTTATCTAAAACTATGTTATTCTTACTAGAACAGTTTCAAAGCACAAAGTTGGAGGGAGAATATGCCAATATATAATAGTATCCTTGAAACTATAGGTGGGACACCCCTGGTTAGACTTAATAAACTAACCCAGGGACTAGGAGCAGAAGTGCTGGCTAAGGTAGAATTTTTCAATCCTGGGGGTAGTGTTAAGGATAGGATAGGTTATGCCATGGTCATGGATGCCCTGGAGAGTGGAGAGATAAATAAGGAAAGTGTATTAATCGAACCTACCAGCGGCAATACGGGGGTAGGTTTAGCCATGACCTGTGCGGTTCTGGGCATCAGGCTTATTTTAACCATGCCGGAAACAATGAGTGAGGAGAGGCGAAGCCTATTAAGGGCCTATGGGGCGGAATTGGTATTAACACCGGGAGGACAAGGCATGAGGGGGGCTGTGGCCAGGGCAGAGGAACTGGCGGCCAGTACTCCGGGGGCAAAAATTCTTCAGCAATTTGCCAATCCAGCCAATCCAAAGGCCCACGTTAAAACTACCGCCCTTGAAATTTGGGGGGATACTGATGGTAAGGTTGATATTCTTGTTGCCGGGGTTGGCACCGGTGGCACAATAACGGGAGTGGCAAAGGCTTTAAAGGAAAGAAAACCTGACTTCCAAGCCGTGGCGGTGGAACCTGCTGAATCTCCGATTCTTTCAGGAGGCAGCCCCTCCCCCCATCCGATTCAGGGTATTGGAGCAGGCTTCATACCTGATATTTTAGCCATGGATTTACTGGATGAGGTTTTTCAGGTAACAGGAGCTGAGGCATTGGAGACAGCCAGGCATTTAGCCAGGGAAGAAGGAATGCTTGTGGGCATCTCCTCTGGAGCTGCTGTATATGCTGCCCTGGAGGTGGCAAAGCGCCCTGAGAATAGAGGGAAAACAATCGTGGTAGTACTGCCGGATACAGGGGAGCGATACTTGTCCACAGCATTGTTTAAAGAAGAGCCGCCAAAGTAGAGCTTCAAGGCTAATCAATAGACGCTAAAATAGCAGATTGCCCTAAACGAACTTGCTGAATGTTATTGTCATGAAATAGAAAAGACCCGCCATTTGGTTAATTGGCGGATCTTTTCTATTTCAGACGCAAATTATGAGCTGAATTCATTTTTGCGACGATCCCAGACATAGATGCTGCCTAACTTAGTTTTAGCATAGTGCTTTAGCTGGGCGGTTTTTTCTGCTAATCCCTCCGGCGAACAATGGCCTGCGCAGTCCACTATGGCCATAGAAACCGAAACCAGTGGAAACCAATTTTCCTGTCCCTGCCGATTAAGTCCGAAAAAGCCTCCCCGGACTTGATCCTCTGAGGAATAAAGACCCTTTACTAACCGATCAAAATAACGAATATAACGGCGGCAAATTTCCTCTGCCAGGTCCCTATGGCATAGCACAATAAAATCATCTCCCCCGATATGCCCTGCAAAGGCCTGGGGGTCGCCATACTTTTTAACCACACTGCTTAACAGCCTAGCCGCCAAAAGAATTAACCTGTCTCCATTTTCAAAACCATAGCGGTCATTATAGGATTTGAAATTATCTAAATCAATATATATACAAGCAGAGGGAGAAATTTCTGACAGGCGGTTGTTTATTTCCCCCTCAATGGTCAAGTTTCCTGGCAGGCCTGTAAGGGGATTTGCCCCCTTGGCCACTTCCATACGAATTTTGGTCATGGTATCCAATAATATCTGAACCGAGACTACACCGTAAAGCTGTCCTTCTCTAGTTACAACAATGTAATCGTAAAGCTTGAGCTTATCCCTGTTCATGGAAAGCTGGGATACTTGTTCTATGGGTAAGGAGATATCTACCATCAGGGGATCAATATCCATAATGCAGGAAACCGGGCGTTCAAAATACAGTGCTACGCCATATTGGGTACCCAGGTATCTGTCCAGATGATGTCTCATCACTAGTCCAACGGGGCGGTTGTTATTTGTTATAACCACCCCATTAATAAGCTCGTTGGAATCTAATAATTCCTTCAGGTGCCTGACAGGTGTCTCCACTGAAACCATTATAGCCGGTTCGGTGATATCTCCAATGGGAAAGGCCTTTTGCCACACCCCGGTGGGGTTGCGGGAGGACAAACTATGAATTTTATTTAAGGCCTCGACATTAACGGGCGGTTTAGGGTACCCGGGGTGGGCCAGGAAGTAACCTTGACCATATTGTACACCTATGGAGTGCAGGGTTGCCAATTCTGCCTCTGTCTCAATTCCTTCAGCAATGATTGAACAGCCAATTTTTTGTGTAAAGGTAACAAGAGTCTCTAAAAGGGCTTTTTTTACCCTGTTGGTATTGATATCTCTTACTAAGGAACAATCAATTTTTATAAAATCAGGCCGTACTTCGGCAATGGCCTGCAGGCTGGAAAAACCTGCCCCTGCATCATCCACAGCCACGCGGTAGCCCTGATTGCGATAGTGGGCCAAGGTTTTGTTAAATCTGGCAAAGTCATGAATACTTTGTCGTTCAGTTATTTCAAAGACAAGATTGGCTGAATGAAGATGACTTTCCGCCAACAGCTTAGAAGTTTCCCCTCTGACAAATTGAGGGTCATTGATGGTAAGGGGGTGTATGTTTAAAAAGAGTTTCTGATGACTTTCCATATATCCCACATTATTAATAGCAAGCTCCCGGCAAAGCTTTTCCACGGGAAACAGTAGGCCAACCTCTTCAGCAAAGCCGAAGATTACCAGGGGTGACAAAAAATAACTGTCCTTAGGTCCTCTGGTTAAGGCTTCCCAGCCTAGGATTTCACCATTTTGCAGAGAGACTATAGGCTGGTAAACCATCAAAAGATTTTTTTGGGCAAGGATATGGTTAAATTCTCCCAGGAGATGGGTTGTCTGCTGATTCCACGCCCCCTTAGCTATCTTTTGTGCCTCTTTGAGGGCGGTATAAAGGGCTTGATCCGGCTTGCTGCCTAGTTTGCCTTTTATTATAGAGTAACCCACGTGAAGTTTTACCGACATGGTAGTTATCTTTGCTAATTCCTGCTTTAATGTTTCTTCCAGGGCAAGTCTCATGGCTGTAGACATTTTGTTGAGCTGCTCAGGGGTGGAAACAGGATCAAGTCTACATAAAACCAAAAAATCATCGCCCCACAGGTTTTCCACACTTATCTCTCCGGAACAATTTAAAAAATCTCCTGCCTTGCGGTGTAAAGCTGTACGTAAAACATTAAGTATGCGCCTGGCCAAAGCTTCCCCATGGACTTGAAGTACCTGATGAAAGTCAACAACATCTACATAAAGCAGTAATACATTTGAACGTTGTTTTAACATCAGCTCAAGCCTTTGCAAAAGTGAGGAGCTTTGCAATAGCTGTAGCAGCAGACCTTTTTTCTTAAACATTTTAGACAAATATCCCTTAACGGATCTTAATAATTCGTATGCTTTCAAATGAAGCCCACCCTTGTCCTGTCTTATTTCCATTCTATGGCTGCAGGGTTAGGATTTGGTTAATGGTCAATTAAACCAGGGTTAAGACTAATTAAAAATTCGTGAACGGTAAAATAACCTTGTTAACTGGCATTATTGTTTCCCCCAACGGTTGGCTCACCTTAAAGGAACTAACAAAGTAGAGATTTCTTCCGTTCGCAGGAATAGTCATCGGAACAGAGGTTTTTTATTCCCTTTAACGGGAAAACCATTACCCTTAAGGCCTTAATTAAGTAAGATAAGATTAAAATAAAGGCTTGGGAGGTCTGGTTATGCTTAACCAAAAAATTTTACAGCTAGCTCCGGAGGAGCAAATATATCATCCTAATTTATCCTTTTCCGCCCGGGCCAATGTCCGGGATGCCCAAATTTACGAGCGGGCCGGTGCAAATTTTGAAGAATTCTGGGCTGAGGAGGCACAAAAGCTTCACTGGTTTCGGCCCTGGGATAAAGTGTTGGAGTGGCAAAGTCCCTTTGCCCAGTGGTTTGTAGGGGGCAAGATTAATGCTTGCTATAACTGCATTGATAGGCACCTTGAAGGCTGGCGTAGAAATAAAGCCGCCATTATATTTGAGGGAGAACCGGGGGATCAACTGGTACTAACTTACCAGGATCTGTACCGGGAAGTAACCAAGTTTGCCAATGTTTTACTTGGCATGGGAATTACCAAGGGTGATCCGGTTACCATCTACATGCCCATGATCCCACAGGTGGTTATAGCTATGCTGGCCTGTGCCAGGATTGGTGCTCCCCATAGTCTGGTATTCGGAGGTTTTTCCTCAGAGGCCCTGAGGGATCGCATTAATGATGCTGAATCAAAGGTTGTGGTTACTGCCGATGGAGTTTGGCGTCGAGGAAAATCAATACCCCTTAAGCAAAATGTAGATACGGCAGTGGCAGAATGCCCAAGCGTTCAGAAAGTGGTGGTGGTACAGAGGACCGGTGCTGAAACACAAATGGATGCCGATAGGGATGTTTGGTATCATGACGTAATGAAGGCTGCACCTAGTGGCTGTAAGCCTGAAATTATGGATGCTGAGGATATACTTTTTATCCTTTATACAAGCGGTACCACCGGCAGGCCAAAGGGTATTGTCCACACCACCGGAGGGTATTTAACTGCAGTTGCCTCTACCCACAGGAATATTTTTGACCTTAAGGAAGAGGATGTTTATTGGTGTACGGCTGATGTGGGCTGGATTACCGGACACAGTTATCTGGTTTATGGACCCCTGGCCAATGGAACCACGGTAATGCTCTTTGAAGGGGCACCAGATTACCCGGAAAGGGATCGGTTCTGGGAAGTTATTGAAAAATACAAGGTCAGCTTGTTTTATACCGCTCCCACTGCCATTCGCCTATTCATGAAGTGGGGAGAGGAATGGACTAATAAAAGGGATTTATCCTCCCTAAGGCTTCTTGGCTCCGTAGGAGAGCCAATCAACCCGGAGGCTTGGCTGTGGTATCATAAAAACATCGGAAAAGAAAATTGCCCTATCGTTGATACCTGGTGGCAAACTGAAACCGGCAGTGTGATGGTGGCACCGCTGCCTGGAATAACCCCTACTAAACCGGGATCTGCCACAATGCCGATGCCAGGCGTATCAGTGGATGTGGTGGATGAAATGGGAGAGCCGGTTGAACGTGGCGGAACAGGTTATCTGGTTATAACCAAGCCCTGGCCTTCTATGTTAAGGACTGTTTATAAGGATCCTCAGCGTTATGCGGATACCTACTGGAGCCGCTTTGAGGGAATGTATTTTACAGGGGACGGTGCCCGCAAGGATGAGGATGGATATATCTGGGTACAGGGCAGAGTGGATGATGTAATAAATGTATCAGGTCACAGAATTGGCACGGCAGAAGTTGAAAGTGCTTTAGTAGAGCACCCGGCTGTAGCCGAAGCGGCGGTAATTGGTCGTAAGCATGAGTTAAAGGGGCAGGCTGTATCAGCCTTTGTGACTCTGCGGGAAGGTATTGCCTGGGCTCCTGAGTTAGAAAAGGATCTTAAGAGCCATGTGGCCAAAAAAATTGGTGGGCTTGCAAGGCCGGAGGAAATCATTTGTGCCTGGGAGCTGCCCAAAACACGAAGCGGAAAAATTATGAGACGGCTATTAAGGGATATTGCAGAGGGCAGGGTATTAGGGGATACTTCCACCTTGGCTGATCCCACGGTGGTTAAACAGCTGTTAAATCAGAAGACAGCTTTATAAATTAATAATTCAGAGAATCGGCAGGTATACAATACCTGCCCTTCTATTTATAGAGGAACTGTTTAAGAAATGTAGAATAAGAGAGGTATGGAAAAATTGCGATTATTAAGTCAATGGCTGAACAAAAAATTAGGTATGAGGGTGCCAGAACTGGAGACAATCCTAAGGCTACTTGCTGTTCAGTTGATTATCGGATTTGCTTTTATCATTTATCGGCCTGAATTTTGGCTGGAGGTAATACTGCTTAGTCTAGTGAGCTTTGGGGGGACCTTTGTTGTCATCTGTCTGAGACCCTTAAAAAGGGTGTTAACTGTTCGCATGGATGAAAAGTCCTTTGCGCCTACACTGCAGATTGCCAATGAGACCCTTCCTTTCCTTAGAAGGGGCTTAAATGAGGAAACTGCCAAACAAACAGCAGAGATAATTCAAAAGATTAGTGATGTTGCTGCGGTGGCAATAACGGATAAGGAAAAGGTATTGACCTTTATTGGGGCTGGCTGTGAACGACATCCTGTGGGGGGTTCCATAGTAACCAGGGCCACCCATGAGGTTATAGCTACCGGCGAATTAAAGGTGGTTCAAAATAAAAGTGAGTTTAACTGCCCCATTAAGGACTGTGACTGTCCTTTGGAATCGGCGGTAATTGCTCCCCTTATTTGCAGGGGAGAAGTGATAGGGACTGTAAAGTTATATCAAACCCATAAGGGGCAAATTCCCGGCAGTGTCATCAAACTGGCAGTAGGGGTGGCCCAACTGTTAGGGGTGCAGATGGAGCTGGCTGAGCTGGATCACCAGGCCCAATTGGCTACTAGGGCAGAATTGGATGCCCTTCAAGCACAAATAAACCCACATTTTCTGTTTAATACCATTAATACCATTAGTATGTTTATTCGCACTAATCCAGAGACCGCACGAAGGTTACTTATCAGGCTGGCTGCCTTTTTCAGACACTCTTTGAAACGACATGGCCATTTTATTACACTGGCGGAGGAAATGGAATATATTCATACGTACTTGGTGCTGGAAAAGGCTCGATTTAGAGAAAAGTTGAGGATTGTTAGGAATATAGATAAATCACTACTAAAATACCGTATCCCGGTCCTCACAGTACAACCATTAGTTGAAAATGCTATCCGCCATGGAATTACCCCCAAAGAGGGTCAGGGTACTGTTCAGATTTCTGCCCAACTTCATGGAGATGAAATTGAAATAGCCATTACCGATGATGGAGTAGGTATTCAGCCAGACATTATGCCCAAAATTTTTCTACCAGGCTTTGGTTCTGGAAGTGGTGTTGGCCTGTCTAATGTTCATGAAAGATTAAAAATATTATTTGGTGAAGAACATGGCCTTAATATAGAGAGTGAAACTGGTTTTGGTACCACCGTATGGTTACGGGTGCCTCTCATGTTGAATGATGGTGATGATTTAAGGGAGGGTTGAGCATGACGTTGAAGACTTTGATTGTTGATGATGAATATCCGGCCCGTCAAGAGCTCCGCTTTATGCTGGGTCGATTTGATAACATTGAGATAGTTGGGGAAGCCACCAGTGCCACAGAGGCTCTAGCCTTAATTAAGGCCCTGGACTATCAGGTGCTGTTTTTAGATATTAATCTACCTGGAATGAATGGTCTGGAATTGGGTGCTGTCATTCAGGAATTGCCCAAACCTCCCTTTGTTATCTTTGTTACGGCCTATGACGAACATGCCTTGGAAGCATTTGATGTAAATGCCGTGGATTATATTATGAAGCCAATTGACGAAAAGAGGCTTAAGCGGGCAATTGACCGGGTGATGAAGGCCCAGCAGGAAAGGGCGGCAATGGAGCCCATAAATGTAACTAACATGTTGGAATCTAACGCCAACAAATTGACTGGTGACTATAATGAGGAGATTAAGATAAATCGAATCCCTGCCGAGAAGCTGGGTAAAACAATTCTTGTCGATATAGGTGAGATTTTCTATGCATTCACCGAGCAGGATTATGTTTACATAAAGACCTTTGGTGATAAATTATTTACCAGATTTACCCTTAAAGAGTTGGAGGTTCGCCTTGGTGGCAATATGTTTTTTCGCACCCACCGTTGTTATATAGTTAATCTGCAAAAGGTGAAGGAAATAGTACCTTTTTTTAATGGTACATACAACCTGGTTCTAGAGGACAAGGATAAAAGTGAAGTTCCTGTAAGCAGGGCGCAGGCCAAAAAACTGAGGAAAATATTGGGATTTTAATCTTTCTACCCTGTTTTAGGGTAGATTTTTTTTATATAATAGCAAGAGACGCCTGGAGGTGGGATGATGAAGGGGATTGGAACGGATATTATAGAAATCGAGAGGGTAGAACTGGCTATAAGCCGTTCGGGACAAGAGTTTTTAAATAGAGTATTCACCCCTGGAGAACAAAGTTATTGTGGGGGTAAGGTACAGTGCCTGGCCGGCAGATTTGCTGCCAAGGAAGCTGTGTTAAAGGCCCTTGGCACAGGGCTGAGGGGTCTGCGCTGGACAAACATTGAGATATTACCAAACTACCAGGGCAAGCCTGAAGTTAAATTATCAGGCAGTGCCCTGGAGTTAGCTGCAGATTTGGGTATAGACAAAATTATGGTAAGCATATCCCATGACAGGGGCAGGGCGGTGGCCTTTGCAGTGGCAGTGGGGAAGGAAGGGTAAGATGAGGGTAGTAACAGCAGAAGAAATGAGACAGATTGATCAAGATGCCATGGAACAGTATGGTATTCCTGGAGTAGTTCTAATGGAAAATGCCGGGATTGGTGTCGTAAGGGTTATCGAAGAGCTTATCCAGAATGTTCGGGGTAAAGTGTTTTCAGTATTAGTTGGTAAAGGCAATAATGGCGGGGATGGCTTGGTGATAGCACGTCACCTTCATAATAAGGGAGCCCAGGTAAAAGTGCTGCTTATGGCTAACCCATCGGATTTTAGAGGGGATGCTAAAGTAAATCTAAACATATGGGAAAAAATGGGACAGCCCATTTACCAGATAAATCAGACCACCGGTATTAATATCCTAAAGCTAGCCCTATTAAGTACAGATATCATTGTTGATGCATTATATGGTACGGGCTTCCATGGGGAAGTGGAAGAAAAAGTAGCCAAGGTTATTGAATTGGTAAATGTCAGTAACCGGCCAATAATCTCCGTTGATATTCCCTCGGGTGTATTGGCTGACAGTGGAAAGGTACTGGGGGCATGTATTAGGGCCAATCATACTGTTACCTTTGGCCTGCCTAAACTGGGTCTGGTGATGGAACCGGGAGCAAGTTTTGCCGGGGAGATTCACGTGGTGGATATATCACTGCCAGGTAAATTAACTGATCTAAGCGGGTCAGGCAAACAATTGTTAACATTAGAAACTATATCAGCCTGGTTTAGTCCAAGATCCCCCGAAGGACATAAAGGTAGCTACGGCAGAGTCTTGATTTTGGCAGGCTCCCGGGGGATGGTGGGGGCGGCTAGGTTGACAGCCAAGGGAGCCCTAAGGGCAGGGGCGGGTCTAGTGACCCTGGCGGTTCCTGAGAGTGTTCAGCCGGTGGCCGCTGCATCCCTGGATGAGGCAATGACCAAAGGTTTACCGGAGACAGGAGAAGGCACATTTTCTGAAGATGCCCTGGATATGCTCTTAGAATATTGTAAGCAAGCGGATGTGCTAGCCCTAGGGCCGGGAATTACCACCCACCCGGAAACTGTAAAACTTATTCGGACCCTATTGCCCAAATTAACAATACCAACAGTAATTGACGCAGATGGGCTAAATGCTTTAAGCGAATCAACGGATATATTAGGTAATACCACAGTGCCATTGGTAATTACACCACATCCAGGAGAAATGTCTAGATTGCTTAACATCTCAGTGCATGAGATACAAGATGATCGACTTAATTATGCAACGGTAGCGGCCATAGAATGGAATCTGACTGTACTGTTGAAAGGAGCCGGGACAATTGTCGCCTCACCTGGAGGAAATGTTTATATCAATCCCACTGGAAATCCAGGCATGGCCACCGGGGGAAGTGGTGATGTACTGACAGGTATTATCGCCGGATTGTTAGGCCAAGGGCTTGCGCCGGAGCATGCTGCAGCAGCCGGTGCTTATCTGCATGGTCGGGCGGGAGATTTAGCTGTGAGGCAGCTTGGACAAATGAGTACCCTGGCAGGTGATATACTTAAGTATTTACCAGAGGCCCTAAGGGAAGTGTTCAAATAAAAAAATAACCTGCCCGGTCGGAGGCAGGAAAAACAAGAAATTTAAGGAGAATATGAAATTGTTGTTGGCCGGAAAAACCATCTTTAGTATAACTGCTTAATATTAATTTTGCATTGAGATAGGGTAAAGATTAAATTAAATTATTAATTGGAAAGATAAATTTACATTACGGAAATAAAACTTTCCAATATTGCTATGAATTATTATAAGTGGAAATAATATATTCCAAATTAATGCTTTTTTCCTGCCAATCCTGTAAAAAAGGGCCAAATCTAAGGGGTTTAGAAGCTGGCATGATAATTGCTATAGCTTTTAGGTAGCAAATACCTAGGAGGCGACAATTCATGTTAATAGGCGTACCAAAGGAAATAAAAAATAACGAGAATCGTGTTGCCATAACTCCCGCAGGAGTAATGGCGATGGTCAATAACGGGCACCAGGTGATAATAGAAAAAAATGCTGGGCTTGGCAGTGGTATTTCTGATGAAGATTATATCAAGGCAGGGGCAACCATATTGGATACAGCCCAAGAAGTATTTAGCCAGGCAGATATGATTATGAAAGTTAAAGAACCACTTCCTGCTGAATACGAATTATTCAGGGAGGGGCAATTACTGTTTACTTACCTGCACCTTGCCCCAGAGCCTGAGCTTACAGCAGCCCTATTGAAAAAGAAAGTTACCGGTGTGGCTTATGAAACCATTCAGTTGGAAAATGGAGCATTGCCCTTACTTACCCCTATGTCAGAGGTTGCCGGTCGTATGTCTATCCAAATTGGTGCCCGCTATCTTGAAAAAACCTATGGTGGGTTAGGGGTGCTGCTTGGCGGTGTCCCCGGGGTACCGGCGGCTAATGTGGTAATTGTCGGTGGCGGTATAGTTGGTACGAATGCAGCCAAGATGGCCATAGGCCTAGGTGCCAACGTTACAATTTTAGATTTAAATGTAGATCGCCTGCGTTATTTAGATGATATCTTTGGTGGGAAAATCAATACTGTAATGTCAAACAGCTATAATATTGCCAGTGCAGTTAAAAAAGCTGATTTGCTGGTGGGTGCGGTATTAATACCTGGGGCCAAGGCTCCTCGTCTGGTGACCGAAGAAATGGTGAAGACCATGAAGCCGGGTTCGGTAATTGTAGATGTGGCCATTGACCAGGGCGGGTCCATTGAAACAATTGATAGGGTAACTACCCACAGTGAGCCAATCTATGAAAAGCATGGTGTAATTCACTATTCAGTGGCCAATATGCCAGGGGCTGTTGCCAGAACCTCTACCTTCGCCCTAACCAACGTTACTTTACCCTATGCAATTCAGCTTGCCAACAAGGGCTGGCTGCAGGCTGTAAAAGATAATTGTGCCCTGGCCAAGGGAGTCAATGTTGTTGACGGCAAGTGTACCTTTAAAGCGGTGGCAGATTCCCTTAATCTGGAGTATACACCTTTAGCAAGAATTATAGGTTAATAAATACCATTCCTTTTTCATACCCCCACTTTGTGGGGGTATTTCATTTTCACCTAATGTTTTCACAAACAAGCATTTTTTTCATATTTATGCTAAAATATTAAAGCAACTATTTTGAATTGGCGGAAGGTGTTCAGTAAATGGTTGAGCCTGTTTGGGCCGAGGTGGACCTCAAGGCTATAAAACATAACCTGGGTGAAGTTAGGAAACTTGTTGGACCCCATAGGGAAATTATGGCAGTGGTTAAAGCAAATGGTTATGGTCATGGAATGACCAGGGTGGCTAGGGCGGCTTTAGAAGCAGGAGCTTCCAGGCTTGCAGTGGCAAGGCTTAACGAAGCCCAGGCTCTTCGCCAGGAGGGTATCAGATGCCCGGTGCTTGTTTTTGGTTTTATACCGGAGGAACAAATAGAATTAGCCTTACTTGCGGATATAACAATTACAATATACAGATTGGATATGGCCATAAAAATAGACCAGATTGCTAAAAAAATAGACAAGAAAGCTACCATACATCTTAAGGTTGATTCAGGTATGGGGCGCCTTGGCTTTAAGGCCGAAGAAGATGCAGTTTCAGAAATAATAATGATTAAGGCTTTAAGTAATCTAGATCTAGAAGGGATTTATACCCATTTTGCTGCTGCTGATGAAACGAATAAAGATTATAGCAGGTGGCAATTGGATAGATTTTTATCCTTGGTCGGTGCCCTTGAAAAAAAAGGCATAACCTTTAAACTTAAACATAGTGCTAATAGTGCGGCGATAATTGATTTTCCTGAAAGCTACTTGGATCTGGTCCGGCCGGGTATAATGATGTATGGATTATATCCCTCCGAAGAAGTTAATAAGTCTAATGTTGACTTAATGCCTGCCATGAGCTTGCTATGCAGAATTGCCCATATTAAAAAAGTTGTACCAGGGACAAAAATCAGCTATGGATGTACCTATACCGTAAATAAAGAAACTGTTGTTGCCTCCCTGCCCTTAGGCTACGGGGATGGCTATCCCAGGCTATTGTCTTCCGTGGGGCAAGTAATGATATTAGGTCAAAGGGCACCGGTGATTGGTAGGGTTTGCATGGACCAGTGCATGGTAGACGTGGGTCACATACCTGGTGTAAATATTAATGATGTGGTATTGATTTTTGGGAAAAAGGGCCAAGGGTACCTTCCGGTGGAAGAGGTTGCCCTTTGGTTAAAAACAATAAACTATGAAGTAGTTTGTTTGGTGGGAAGTAGAGTTCCACGTATATATATATAGATAACTGGGTGATTAAGATATGCAGAGACGCATTGTCCTGGCCAGCGGCGACCAGAGAGAGTTGGAGCAATTAAAACATGTTGGCTTACGATATGGTTATCGGACTGTAGCTGAAGCATTAAATGGAATGGCTGCCCTTAAAGCCGTTAGAACCACCATGCCGGATGTGGTGTTACTTGATGATCGCCTTCCCGTATTGGATGGCATGCAGGTGGCCAAGATTTTAACGGAAGAAAATATAGCACCAGCAGTATTAATAGTATCCCAGGGTAATAATTCCCTGGTGGAAAGGGCCAAGGACGTTACTTCGGCCTTTTTGCTGAGGCCCTATATGGATGATCAGGTTTATGCGGCGGTAGAGGTGGCAGTGTCAGCCCACAAAAGATATTCACAGCTCCAGCAGCAGCTTAGTGAACTTCAAGAGACATTAAAGTCAAGAAAATTGGTGGAAAAGGCCAAAGGCATACTGATGAAACAGAGGGGAATGTCCGAGGAGATTGCCTACAAGGCCATTCAGCATACAGCCATGAAAAAGCGCACCACTATGAAGTCCGTTGCCGAATCAATAATCACCGCCCACGAAATGGGAGTATAAAAGAACCCAAGTATACAAAATTCCTTTAATTTGGGCATTGTCAAAACCAAGTAAAGTAAATATAATAACATTAGCAGCAGGGGACAAAGGCGTACCCCAAAGCATGAGGCCAATGAGGGCCCAATGTACCAAATGCGGACATTGGGCTTTTATTTATTCTGCCACTCCCTGCGCGTTAAATTGTTAACGTAGGAGGGTAAAAAATGAAAAAAATTGAGGCAGTTATACGACCCAGTAAATTGGAAGAGGTTAAAGATGCCCTAAGCCAATATGGCATACAGGGAATGACCGTATCTCAGGTGATGGGCTGCGGTAAACAAAAAGGTAGGGTTAATGTTTATAGGGGTCAGGAGTATACCATTAACCTCTTGCCGAAAATAAAGATGGAAATTGTTTTGGCTGACAATCAGGTGGATGAGGTAGTGGAGCTTATCGTAAAAACTGCCCGCACCGGTGAAGTTGGGGATGGCAAAATATTTGTTAGTCCGGTAGATAATGCAGTTAGGATTCGCACTAATGCTGCCGGTAGTGATGCACTGTAGTATTTTAGTTGAATATTAATTTTTTGGGCAAAGATGCCCTCTAGAATAAGGTTAACCTTTAACCTTATTCCAGAGGGCATTTTTTCTTATGACGAGGAGGTCAAAATTTTCAATGGAGATGGATGTCAAATCACTGGCGATTGGTATTGACACAGTATGGGTTTTATTATGTGCAGCTCTGGTGTTTTTTATGGAAGCTGGTTTCGCTTTCCTTGAAGCAGGATTTATTCGAGCTAAAAACTCTTTAAATATTGTGATGAAGGTATTTATGGACTGTACAGCAGGTATGCTAAGTTATTTTGCCATAGGTTTTGCCCTCATGTATGGACTAGATAAGGCAGGATTCTTTGGCACCAGTGGATTCTTTTTAAAGGGTGACTTTAGTCATCTGGGCTTAGATATTCCAGTCTATGCCTACTGGATATTCCAAGCGGCCTTCGCCGTTGCAGTGGCCTCCATTGTATCCGGGGCGGTGGCCGAAAGGATGAAATTCGCACCCTATATCATTTATACTGCTGTAGTTTGTGCAATTATTTATCCCATTGCAGGACACTGGATTTGGTCCTCCGATGGCTGGCTATACCAATTGGGAATGATGGACTTTGCAGGTTCCACAGCAGTGCATGCGGTAGGTGGCTGGAGCGCCCTGGCGGCTGTACTGGTATTAGGTCCCCGTTTAGGTAAATATAACTCTGATGGCTCGGTAAATGTATTGCCAGCCCACAACATGCATTTAGCTGCATTAGGAGCTTTTATCTTATGGTTTGGTTGGTTTGGCTTCAACCCGGGCAGTGCCCTTTCCGGTCTTGATGGCAATATCGCCCGCATAGCGGTAACAACAAACCTGGCTGCCGCTGCCGGGGGAACCATGGGAACTCTGTTTACAATGTTTAGATATGGTAAGCCGGACCCCAGTATGGCCATTAACGGTGCCCTGGCAGGTCTTGTAGCCATAACGGCCGGTACTGCCTTTGTAAGTCCGGTGAGTGCAGTGATTATTGGAGGCATAGCAGGGGTCCTGGTAGTATTAGCAGTCCCCTTCTTTGATAGATTAAAGGCTGACGATCCGGTTGGTGCCATTGCGGTGCACGGTGTATGTGGTTCCTTTGGCACACTGGCGGTAGGCATATTCGCCGAAGAAGGCGGGTTGCTCTATGGCGGTGGATTGCAGCTGCTGGGAGTTCAGGCTCTAGGTTTGCTGGCAGTTTCAATTTGGGCATTTTCCATGAGCTACCTGGTATTTTATTTAATTAAGAAAACTGTGGGTATAAGGGTATCTGCCGATGAGGAAATGGAAGGACTAGACATGGTTGAACATGGTATTCCGGCCTACGGCGGACAGAATGTCAATAGCTTAAGTACTCCAGACTTTGGAGGGACATCACCATCCGGTCAAAAAATAGCCATCTAAGGGTGGCTGCTTAATATCAACACGACGTAGTGTTATTAGCGAAGGCGCTTGATTCAAGGGTAATTAGTTATTTACCCTTGGGTGGAGCGCCTTAGCTTTTAACGGGTTTCTTATAGTTGACGGTACCCAACCGTAGGGAACTCTATAAAAAACAAATTTTTTCAGGGAGGTTACAAAAATGACTAGACTAAAAACATTATTACTGTCAATGCTGGTATTACTAATACTGCCCAGCATTGCCTGGGCTGATGAGGCAGCAGCCATTGATACCGGAGACACCACCTTCATTATTATTTGTGCAGCTTTGGTTATGATTATGACACCCGGATTGGCCTTATTCTATGGTGGTATGGTTAGAAGGAAAAACGTTCTTAGCACTATTATGTTAAGTTTTATAACTATCTGTGTAGTTAGTATTATTTGGGCATTATATGGCTATTCTTTAGCCTTTGGTACAGATATTAAGAGCATTGTCGGTGGCTTGGAATATGTGGGGCTACAAGGAGTAGGCCAGGAGCCTAGTGGTACCATTCCTCACTTTATCTTTATGGCATTCCAAATGATGTTTGCACTAATCACTGTAGCCATTATCTCCGGGTCCATTGCAGAAAGAATGAAATTCCCAGCCTTTATCGCATTTATCGTTCTTTGGGTTACCATTGTTTACTCTCCCCTCTGCCATTGGGTATGGGGCGGCGGTTGGTTAATGGAACTGGGAGCCCTAGACTTTGCTGGTGGTACCGTTGTACACATTAGTTCTGGTGTGGCTGGTTTGGTTGCAGCCATGGTTATTGGCAAAAGAAAAGGGTATGGTAGTGAGCCCATGGTTCCCCACAACCTGCCCATGACCATTCTTGGTGCTGCCCTACTGTGGTTTGGTTGGTTTGGCTTTAATGCAGGTAGTGCATTGGCTGCAGATGGTATTGCCGCTAGCGCCTTTGCTGTAACTCATATTGCTGCCGCAGCGGGTGGTTTATCCTGGGTACTTGCTGAATGGGCTCACCATGGCAAGCCCACTGCCCTTGGCTGTGTGTCTGGTGCCGTAGCTGGTCTGGTTGCTATTACTCCCGCAGCAGGCTTTGTAGCACCTATGCCGGCCATTATCATGGGTCTGGTAGTTGGTCCCCTCTGCTACTTTGCAGTTGCAGTTATTAAGTCCAAATTTGGTTATGACGATTCTTTAGACGCCTTTGGTATCCACGGTATCGGTGGTACCTGGGGCGCCATTGCCACAGGCTTATTTGCCAGCACAGCAGTTAATGAGGGTGGTGCCAATGGTTTGTTCTACGGTAATGCTGCCCAGCTATCTACCCAGTTGATCGGTGTTGTGGCAACTATAATCTTTGCAGGCTTGGCTACCTTCATTATCTTAAAAGTAATTAGCATCTTTACAGACTTAAGAGTATCTGCGGATGATGAAGTAATAGGTCTTGATGTTACCGTACATGGTGAGAATGCCTATGCTTATGCTGACAGCTTTGGTGGGTCATTAACTAGAGAGGTTAAATCCCCCTCCGCAGCAGCAGGCTCAGCCCTTAAACAATCGTATTAATTTGGTAGAGTAATTCCAAAGGAGGAATAACCGTGATTAAGATTGAAGCCATTATCCGTCCAGGAAAATTAGAGGATGTTAAAGATGCCTTAAATGAAATAGGTGTAAGTGGCATGACAGTATCCCAGGTAATTGGTTGTGGCCACCAGAAGGGCCGCAAAGAGGTTTACCGGGGTGCAGAGTATAGTATAAATCTCCTGCCTAAGGTAAAGGTTGAAATAGTTGTCAATGATCAGAGGGAGCAAGAGTGTATTAAGGCAATTAGCAACGCTGCCCGCAGTGGTGAAATTGGTGATGGGAAAATATTCGTATACCCTGTAAATAATGCTATTCGCATTAGAACAGGTGAGCAAGGTGAAACCGCTATTTAATAACCAGTAACAACAGCTCCTCCAAAATACCTCTTTATAGCTCCGGGTTAATCCCCGGAGCAATTTTTTATTTACTGGTGTTACAGAAACAAAATCTCAACGTCTTTATAGGTAAGAATTACCTAAGGGAGGAATTTACTTGGCTAATAAATTAATTAGCTCTGTTGTTATCGGATGTTTGGCTGGATGTTTAATGCTTAACCCAGTAGCAGCACTGGCAAACCAGGATACGGTTTCGAAGGTTTCAGCAGAAATGGCCTCAGATGTTATAAAAACTAATGTCTCCCTGGAACAGGCCGTATTAAAGGCCAAAGAAATATTTTCCGTTCCTAATGATTTTGACCGCTTTGAAAGTGGAATAAACTCTTATGAAGGAATGGTGATGTGGAATCTAAGCTGGTCCAAATCAAAGGAGCCTAGAGCTAATTTATCAGTGAGGATTAATGCCATGACAGGTGAGGTTATGGGGATGGATCGCTGGGATGAGCCAGCTCCGGGCCAGAAGTACAGCGGCGTCCCTAAATACTCCCTGGAACAGTCTGCCAAGATAGCCCAGGACTGGGTAAAAAAGCTGCTGCCAAGCTATTCTTCCAAGGTGGAGCTTTCGCCAAATCAGCCTGAACACCAGCCCTTTTATGGTTTAGGCGAGAGGGGGCCGGCTGAGTATTATTTTAGCTTCCATAGACTTATTAATAACATACCCTTTGAGGAGAATGGTGTGTCCATTAGAATAAACGGAGATACCGGTGAAATATTAAGTTTTAATCTCAATTGGGATGAAAGACTTAGTTTTCCGTCAGTTACTAGTGTAATATCCGATGAGCAAGCGAAAAAGGTATTTGGTGATAATATTGAACTTGTCTATTTCCGACCCCAAAATTCTGAAACAAGAAATAACCAGGCCAAACTTATCTACCGAGTGAAGAATGGCTCCCGATTATTTATTGATGCATTCTCCGGAAAGATTATCGGGGATCTTGGCTACCAGTCTTTTGACAAAATGGGCATGGGGGGAGAGCCTACATCAAGTAGGGAGAACAAGGAATTATCCCCTTTGGAACAGAAAGAGGTCAGCAAAATATCAAATTTAATTAGTGCAGAAAAGGCCTTGGAAGAAGTGAAAAAGGTAGTTACAATCCCTGCAGGTATAAAACAACAGGAAAATCGCTTAGTTCAAGATTATGAGTACCCCGAACAAAAGCTTTGGCATTTTTACTGGAGCGGTCAGGGGGAGACGGTATACTACAGTCTTGATGCCAGTGTAAATGCAGCAACTGGTGAAGTGATTTCCTTTAATCTCTGGAATAAACCCTATGATACAATGCAAGCCAGCCAACCAAAGTATAATGCTGAGCAGGCCAGGCAAATTGCTGAGAACTTTATCAAAAAACAGCAGGCAGGAAAGTTTGCTGAAGTTCGTCTAGAAAACCAGGGGACAAATGACTACGTTCCCTTGAGAGAAAAAATTCTACCTAGAAACTATACCTTTAATTACACTAGATTGATCAATGGTATTCCCTTCCCAGGCAATGGCTTTAGCGTACAAGTTGATCCATATACCGGGGAGGTAACAAATTATCGCTTAATCTGGTGGGGGTTATCCTTCCCCGCACCAACCGGCTTAATGGATAAGGACAAGGCTATTGACAATTTTCTAACTGATTCACAACTAAAACTATATTACCAGCGTTTCTACAATGAGGGGAAAGAGACAGAAACCAATCTGGTATATTCTCTAAAGAACCATCCTTCCTATATGCTGGATGCTAGAAGTGGAGCTGCTATTGATTGGACTGGGCAACCTATTCCTTCAAAACAAAATGTAGATTTTAATGATATTGCCGGTCATCCAGCTGAAAATGATATTAAGCTCCTGGTTCAAGCAAAGGTATTAAGCACTATGGAGGGACAGTTTAGGCCAGATAGCAATATTACAAAACTGGAGGCCATTGAATGGCTGGTTAAGTCCAGGGGATGGTATACTGCACCTACTCTCTTGACCAGGGAAAACCCGGAGGAAAGAAAAACTAGGATAATTAATTCGGCCATTAACTTAGGGATTATCGAAAGTAATGAAACAGGGGAACTTGAACAGGAGCTTACTAGACTAGAATTGGCCAGGCTTATGATCAATACCCTAGACTACGATGGCGCTGCTAAATTATCCAATATCTACAACCTTAGTTCAAAGGATGAAAAACTGGTTTCACCCGAACTTAAAGGCTATGCTGCCCTGAGCTTAGGCCTAGGCCTTCAATTAGAAATTAATGGCGAGTATCAGCCTGAAGAAAAGGTATCCCGAGGTTATGCTGCATCATCCATTGTCAGAATGCTAAACGTTAAAAAATAGCAAAAAATTATCCCGGCTGGTCCGGGATTTTTTTTATTTTCTTGGACAAAAAACTAAGATTTACAACATAGGATATATTGGGCCAAATATGAGTCGGGGAGGAATACAGGTGTCATTAGTATCAATCATTATTCCTTGTAAAAATGAAGGAAAGCTAATACAAGAAACGGTTGAATCTATTTTGGAAACACCAACCCAAACTCCATATGACATTACAGTGATCAATGATGGTTCAACCGATGGGTGCTGCTCTTTCCTGCAAACTAATAGAAAAACCTTCCCAAGGGTGAGACTAATAAACACAACGGGAATTGGCGCAGCCAATGCTAGAAACTTAGGAGCGGAGCAGTCTGCTGGAGATGTTCTGGTATTTTGTGATGCCCATATTACGGTTGAGCAAGGTTGGTTAGATATATTAAAAGAAGGAATTACTGACCGGAAAGCGGGAGCGGTGTCGCCGGGTATTGCCACCATGGATACAGTGGGTGCCATAGGCTATGGATTTACCTGGACCAGAGAAATGGAGGCTAAATGGCTTCCCAGTACAGGAAATATTGTGGAAGTTCCCTTTGCCCCTGGAGGGTGTGTTGCAGTAAGCAGAGAAACCTTTAATGATGTTGGAGGGTTTGAGAGGGGATTTAGTGTTTACGGCTATGAGGATGCTGAGTTTTCCCTAAAGCTGTGGCTGTTTGGTTATAGGGTGGAGGTAGACCCCTCAGTAATTATTAAACATCATTTTAGGACTAGACACCCATATCCGATAACCATGTCCGACTACACCTATAATGCCGTCAGGATGGCTGTAAGTCACTTTAATTCTGCGCGTGTTGGTAGAGTCATTGGGCTTTTTAAAGGGATATCAAATATAGGTCATCTTATTGCCAAGGTATTTTTAGATAGTGATGCCTTGCTACAGAGGGAGAAGTATTTTGCCAAAAGGAAATTTGATGACAACTGGTTTCTAAACAAGTTTAACATTAAACTGTAAATGGTTGACAATCCTTCAACGGGTGAAATAAGATACCCTAAGAAGAAAAATTAATAGATATCTTAAGACATAGGATACAGTGGAATTAAGGGAGAAATTAATGTGAGAATATATGCCATCAGCGATCTGCACCTTTCCTTAACTGAACCTATAGACCCGTGCGATTGGGAAAAAGCATTGCTATATAAACCAATGGATATTTTTAATAATGAATGGCATCAGCATCACCGTAAGATTTATGAAAATTGGCATGATATCATAACAAATGAAGATATTATTTTGATGCCGGGGGATCTCTCCTGGGCCACCAAGCCAGAGGAGGTTTCCAATGATGTAGATTATTTAGGTAAGTTACCAGGAACTGTACTGATGGTCCCTGGTAACCATGACTATTGGTGGCAGGGTATTTCAAAGACCAGGAAGCTGGTTCCCCATAATGTAAGGCTAATTCAAAATGATCATATCCTGATCCAGGATATAGCAATTTGTGGGACCAGAGGTTGGACTTGCCCCAACAGTTTTCAGTTTACTGAACAGGATGAAAAAATATATAATAGGGAGCTTATACGTTTAGAAAACTCCCTCTCTAGTATTAAGGGTAAACACCGTGAAATTATAGCCATGATGCATTTTATGCCCACCAATGAACAGCATGATAAATCGGGTTTTATTGATCTATTTTTAAAGTATGGTGTAGACAGGGTGGTCTATGGTCATTTACATGACCGGGCAAGGAACTATCGCCTGCCCGATGAGCTATGGGGACTAAAATTCCACCTTGTCAGTGCAGATTTTGTGAACTTTAGGCCTATTCTAATTGCCTGTCATTAAATCAGAATATTTTATAAACAATGGCACACTGTACATGGACTAAAGTATCTTCGGACAAAATTAAGCTAAATATGTTGGCAGGGAAGGTAAAAACTAGGTCCATGGTTAAATATAGAAAGGTACTTATTATGAGGAGGACTGGCCTTGGCAAAAAATATCTTACCAAAAGTTCAGGAAGTTATGGAAATGAGGAAAATTTCTACTGAAGAACTGGCACGTAGAACTATGCTTGAAGCATCCGATATAGAAGGGCTTAAGCAATTTAACCCTAAAAAAACAGCTCAGGTGGCTATAGTTCAGGCCATTTCCATGGCCATGGGCATAAATGCCTACTATTTTTTATCCGATGATGTGATAGGACCTAAGAGAATATTATCAAGATTAAATGTTTTTGATCAACAAAGGATTATGAATGGTGAATTGGTGCCTTTTCTTCGTGTAAAGCAAGGGGAGAAAGGGATTGGTGATGAGGAGTTGGATGGACTTATCCAGGTAATGCTTGAACAGGAAAAACACCAGGAGTTATAGAAAAAACGGCCCTACCTATGGTAAGGGCCGTTTTTTATTAGATAAAGTTTAAGTTTTTGCGACCCTTTAAATGGTCAATAAATTGACGGGCGGTACGGCCGGAACGCTCATTATGCCAGAGAGTCCACTTTAGGGCTAATTTTTCCAGGGTCTCTTGATCAACCTGAAGCTTTTCCAGATCGGCCATCTCCCGAACAATGGCTAAGAAGTTTGCTTGATCCGGGGCAATAAAAGTAATCTTTAAGCCAAAACGATCCGCCAAGGAAAGCTTCTCTTGCATAGTGTCTCCGGGGTGTACGTCCCCATTAGAGTTTAAGGTATTCTTGCGATCCGTGAAGTATTCTTTAATTAAATTTCTCTGATTTGAAGTTACATAGATACGAATGTTAGCTGGTTGCTGCTCTATGCTACCTTCCATTTGGGTTTTTAATATCTTATAGTGGGTCTCATTCTCCTCGAAGGATAAATCATCAATGAAAATAATAAACTTAAGGGGTATCTTTCCCAAATAGGTCATGGCCCTTTGCAATCCATGAATACTGTCCCTGGACATTTGCACCAGGCGAAGACCTTGCCCACCATATCTGTTCACAAGGGCCTTAACCGTAGAAGATTTCCCTGTTCCCCGGTCACCATAAAGAATCAGGTTTTGAGCTGGCAGACCCCTTAGCAGGCGTTCGGTATTATCCAACACCTGCCCCCTTTGGCGTTCGTAACTAAATAGTTGCTCTAAGGTTATGGGATCAGGCTTCTCGATACCAACAAGTTCAAAGCTCGAGGATATTTCCTCCCAGCGGAAGGCCCGGTATAGGGCAAACTGAGCAAAGCCGTTACAACGGTAGAAGGAAACTAGTTCCCCAATATTACCTGTCCAGTTGTTAGAATTCAACAGGGTCAGTTTAAGACTTTTGATGGGGCTATATTGTTGCAGGATTCCTTCATCAAGGTTGGTTTCGTTAGACCTTAACCCAGCGAGTTTAAAATGGGGAAGTGTTTCAAAAATAGAGTTTATTACCTCAAGGCCTTGTTGGCAGATAATTTGAAGCCTGGATAAATCATGGATACAGGCTTCCCTTATGGGCTGGGAAATGTCCTTAGGAATGGCTGCTTCTCTGCAAAACAAATTGTTATCCAATAATAATAGGTCTAGAATATAATCTTGCCAAAGGTCACCAACCTGGGGCAGATTGCTACTTGTGGCCTTATCTAATAACAGCATGACCAGACGGTGATACTCATCAAGCAAATCCTCGTCAGCCAGGTAGGCTTTAATAATGCCTGTATAACACTCTAATACTGGGTCCGATTTGATGCCCCTAAATAGAGTTAAGCCAGCAAGAGCCTGGGATATTTCTTTGGGCTGAATAGCTTTTGTCATAATCTCTCCTCCGGTATGTTTCATACCGGAAATACTTCTATTTAAAATCATTGAAACCTGCTTATTTTAATCAGATATTAATTCCTCAAGTCTCCTGAGGTTGGTAACTGGGGCCTGACAAGCAAAGTCTTTACATACATAGGCTGTTGGTTTCCCAGCGACTGTCTCCTTACCAACCAAAGGTGGCAGTAGTTTATGGGCTTGGCTATCTTCTGAAAACCTGGTCATAATAACAGCATTAGGTAGGAATTTGCCTTGTACACCCTTCAACATGCCCTTAAGAAGTACATCTTCCTTTGAACCAGTTAGAATAATTTCAATTGCTGGTTCTTGTCCTAAATAAGCTGCCATTAAGAAGTAGGAATAGCCAGGGGGATAGTGTTCTAAATCTTTGGCAAAGGTTTCTAATTGATTATTTGCTAATTTTTGGTAGTTTTCATTGCCAGTTAACCTAGCCAGCCGTAAGAGATTAACCGCTGCTACTGAATTGCCGGAGGGAATGGCCCCATCATAGGCCTCCTTAGGCCTTGCTATTAGGCTCTCCCCATCGCTACCATAGAAGAAAAACCCGCCCCTCTCCCGGTCATGGAACAGTTCAATCATATCATCGGTGAGTTCCAATCCAAGGGCAATATATTTTTGATTAAAGGTTGCCTCGTAAAGCTCCAGCAAACCCCAGACGACAAAGGCATAGTCCTCCAGATAAGCTGGGTAGGCAGCCTCACCCTCCCGATAACGGGCCAGAAGTCGTCCATCCTCCCGGCGAAGCTTAGTCATGATAAATTCCAGGGCCTGTTCGGCAGCCTGGCTATATGTACTATCTCCCAACACTTTGGCACCTTTGGCCAGTGCAGCGATCATCAATCCGTTCCAAGATGTGAGAATTTTATCATCCTTATAGGGATGCACCCTGTTCTCACGGGCTTCAAATAACATTTGCCTGCATTTCTCCAAGCCTTCAACAAGATCCTCCAGGGAAATATCCAAGCTATCTGCAAATTCCAAGGGGTTTTGATTGATTAAATTGGGAATACTGGCACCCTCAAAGTTACCTCCCTTAGTGATATCATAATATCGGCAATATAATTCTCCATCCACCTTGCCCAGTATTTTTATAATTTCATCTGGATGCCAAACATAGAATTTTCCTTCCACACCCTCAGAATCAGCATCCTCCGCTGAATAAAAGCCTCCCTCGGGTGAAGTCATATCCCTTAAAACATAGGTGAATGTTTCTCTGGCAACCCTTGCAAAGCGGGGGTTCTTATTTATTTGATAAGTTTCCAGGTAAGCAATGGACAGCAGGGCATTATCATACAGCATTTTTTCAAAATGAGGTACCAACCATTTATCATCAGTAGAATACCTGGAGAAGCCAAAACCAATATGGTCATAGATCCCACCCCGATGCATAGAATCAAGGGTCTCCTCAACCATGGCCAGGGCTTGAACATTTTTAGTCTTTTTCCAATACCTAAGGAGCAGCATTAAATTATGGGGTGTTGGAAATTTTGGAGCAGTACCAAAACCTCCATAGGTCCGATCAAAGGTCTTGTCAAACAGCCGGAAAGCCTTATCCAAGATATCCCTTGATAAGTTACCTGGGGAATTAGTTGATTCCTGGTGAAGTTTTGCAGTTAATTCCTCACCAATGGCAGACAATCGATCCCTATCACTCTTCCATAAGCCTGATATCTGCACCAATAAATCTATGATACCTGGCCTACCATACTTGGACATCTTAGGGAAATAGGTGCCGGCATAAAAGGGCTTTTGCTCCGGTGTCATAATGATCGTTAAAGGCCACCCACCCTGCCCGGTGAGGGCTTGGCAAACATTCATATAAATATGATCAATATCCGGCCTCTCTTCCCGGTCAACCTTGATTGATACAAAGTCTTTATTAAGGATTTCAGCAACTTCCTCCGACTCAAAGGACTCCTTCTCCATTACATGACACCAATGGCAAGTAGAATATCCCACAGAGAGGAAGATGGGCAAATCTCTTTGATTTGCTATATCAAAAGCCTCTTTACCCCAAGGATACCAGTTCACTGGATTGTGGGCATGTTGGAGAAGATAAGGACTTTTTTCGTTTATAAGTCTATTAGATTTTCTATTATTATTCAAACAATGACCTCCAGTTCAGAGATGATCTACAACATGACACTTAAACTCAATGTCATGCTGTAGAGTGTGAGAGTTTTGATTTAGTATACATCAAAAAATAATTACTATTTACATATTACATAAAGATAATAAATAAAATTCAGCCATAAGGCTGACAATGAAAAATAAGTTTGGAATAATACTATCTTTAATAAACAGATGATATCTAAAACTCAAAACCAAATAAATGTCCTGTGTTATCGTCACGTTCATCTAGAGTAACAGCAATATTTTCACTTTTAATTCCAAAATATGTATCATCAGAATTTAGAGGAATGTCATCTTGTAAGGCTGTGAAAATATATTGAATTCCATAGTTATTACAAATGTCTTTTAGTGTTTTAAGGTATGTAATTTTTTTGGTATAAGAAATGATTCAAGACTTCCATTATGATATACGAATTTAAAGAATCGGCTATCGTTTTTGCGAGAACTTGGGGTTAGAGACAATTAGTACTCCCCCCAAAATTAATAAGGCACCTAGGAAGTGGGTGGTAGTATATTTCTCTCCAATGAGTATTGCGAATAGCCCGGCAAAAACAGTGATTAAATGCAGAAAGTTGGAGGAGATGGTCGGCCCCACTCTAATTACACCTTCGTTCCAACAGATGAAGGATATGAGTGTCGGAAAGATGCTTAAATAAATTATTGCTAGGACCATATTTACTGATATATCCCCAATATTGAATGAATAATGCCTGCTTTCCCATAAACAAAAAGGAAGCAAAAATACTATAGCTAGTAATAGTGTTGTCAAGAAAGTTGCCCTTTTTGGTAAAGTTGCACCCTTTGTCTTAATTAATAGGGAATAAAGTGCCCAGAACAACACAGCAACAATGACTAAGAGGTCACCGTTATTAAAATGAAAATTCATCAGAACGTTAATATTTCCTTGGCTAATAACCCAAATCACACCTAGAAATGAGATTATTGTACCAAGATATTGTAGGTTGGATAATTTTTCACGTAGGAAGATTCGGGCCAATAGGACAATGACCAAAGGGGAAGTTGAGTTAACTATGGATGCATTGATTGAACTAGTCGATTGCAAAGCAACATAGAGTAACGAACTGAAACCAGCGACACCTGTACAGGATAGCAAAATCACATCACGTTTCAAAAAATACATATTGGCACCCATTTCACCTTGAACTATTGACAAGTAATGTTTTTGTAAGATATATTTACTAATAATAACATTATAACATCATGACGTGGTGACGTAACAACCTAGAACGAATTTTTTTTACAAAAGAATGTGCTTGTGTGAACTATCTTTTAGTTTTTGGTTTTTAACTAGCTAAATAGGTATTTAAAAGAGGGGTGGTTCTATGAGTGTGTGTTGTTAAGAAGATTGGATAGGAAGTTTTATTAATTATTGGGGGTGTTAATTGTGCAAGCAATAATTAGAGGAATGGGAAACACTTTTACGTCGATCATTCAAAGAGTAATGCCAGATGCCTATATTTTCTGCTTATTGTTAACCTTTGTAGCTATGCTTGGAGCAATGTTTATTACAGGCAAGTCATTATTTGAAGTGGTAGATATGTGGGGCAATGGCTTCTGGGGTATTTTAGTATTTTCAATGCAGAGTTCTTTAGCCCTGGTAGGTGGTTATGTTCTATCTAGTGCACCACCGTTTAAGAAAGTTCTTGGTATGATAGCGGGATTACCCAGAACACATGGTCAAGCAATAGTTTTGGCAACGTTATGTTCTCTTGGCCTATGGATTTTTCATTGGGGTGTTGGTGCAGTTGCTACTGGTATTATTTGCCTAGAAATTGCACGGCAAGCAGCTAAAAAAGGCATCAAATTACACTATCCTTTGTTAGTAGCTGGTTCCTATGTTGGTACGGTAGCTTGGCACAATGGGATTTCAGGTGCAAGCCAACTATTAATTGCAACTGAAAATCACTTCCTGGCTGAAAAAATTGGAATAATACCTATTAGCCAAACAATTTTTTCTTCAGGAAACCTCATGATTGCAATAGCATTAATTATTCTTACACCTATTCTTACTTACATGATGATACCAGAAGAAAAAGATTATGTTAGTCCGGCAACTGACCAACTAGGAGAATTTAGTACTGGTGAAGAGAATTTTGATGCGGGACAAAAAGGTACCCTGGCATATTTCCTAAATAATTCACCATTAGTTCCTATTCTCATAACCCTAGTAGGCGTGACCTTTCTATATCACTGGTTTTACAAATGGAACGGTGCATTTGATATCAATACCTTTATAGTGATTATGCTGATGGCAAGCATTATCCTTCACTGGCGTATGTCCAGCTATATTAAATGCCTTAAACATGCAGTAAAAACTGCCATTCCGATCATGCTGCAGTTCCAGTTTTATGGTGGTATTTTAGGAATTTTGGTCGCCTCCGGATTAGTAGCAGTAATTGCCAACTTTTTTGTTGCTATTTCTACTCCACTAACCTTCCCAGTCTTAGCCTTCATCGGTGCAGGGATTGTTAACTTCTTTGTTCCTTCCGGCGGTGGACAATGGATTGTACAAGGCTCAATTATTGTTGAATCAGCTCAACAACTAGGTGTATCAATACCAAGGGCGGTTACAGCATTTGCTAACGGTGATGCTTGGACTAACCTATTGCAACCCTTTTGGACTCTTCCGTTATTGGCATTTGCTGGCCTAAAAATCAGGGATATTATGGGCTATTGTGCGGTAATCCTAGTCTTTTCCTTTATAGTGATTGCTTTAGGGTTAATGTTCGCTCCGTTCCCAGGGTAATAAAGATACAAAGGGAGGATTGTACATGAGTGTAGTTGAAAGGAATATTATTAAAAAAACAGATAGAGCTATAGAAGCACAAGAGGTAAGTGCTCTAGAAAAAATAACAAACTATATTCCACATCCAGTGGCACTTGTTTTTCTTGTAAACATTCTTGCAATTTTTATGGCCTTGACACTAACAGAAAAAAGTATGGAAGAGATTTTGAAATTTTGGGGGCAAGGTTTCGTAAATAACTTTGGTTTTGGTATGCAGTTTGTACTTTTACTTGTTCTTGGCTATGGCCTTGCGATTACCCCTCTATTTCAAAAAATGTTATCTAAATTTGCAAACCTTGTTAGTACTCAGACCCAGGCTGTTATTCTAATTGCTATTGTATCGATGACCCTGGCCTGGTTTAACTGGGGCCTTGGAATAGTAGGTGGCGTTTTCCTTGCTAATTATATTGCAAGAACAAAGGTGGATTATAACTATCCGTTACTCATTACTGCAGGTATTTCTGGCTTACTTATGTGGGAGAATGGAATATCCGGAAGCGCTATTCTTCACGTAACCCAAGGAAAACACTTACTAGCCGAGCAGATTGGTGCTATTACCCTACAACAAACGGTATTTAGCAGCCTAAATTTAGCGGTAACTTTCCTATTAATAGTTGCAATACCATTAGTTTTATGTTTGGTTCAAAAACCCAAGTGTAATCATTATGTTATAGATGAACCCCTGCAACAACCCGTAAAAAATAATTTGGGTGATAATAATTTTGCAGTTAAACTTGAAAATAGCTGGATATTGTCTCTTGCCTTCGGATCATTAGCAGTTCTGTATGTTGTGCGCTATCTGAGCTCTTCTCCTATGAATATGCCGACATACCTATTTATGCTAATTGCATTAGGTATTGTTTTGCGCAAAGTACCTATGAGTTACCAACAGGATATAATTAAAAGTGTTCAAGTTTGCTGGGTATTCTATGTCCCGATTGTTTTCTATGGTGCAGTCCAAGGGGTCGTTGATCTGTCAGGACTAAATACAGTTATTGCAGGTTGGTTTACTTCAGTTGGAAATAGTACATTATTCCCGGCAGTAACCTTCCTAAGCTCAGCTTTTATTAACTTACTAGTTCCAAATGCGGGAAGTCAGTGGCTCATTGAAGGTAGCAGTTTAACAACTGCAGCAGCTAATCTAGGTGTCTCCAATGCAACAACCCTATTGGCATTTAGTTATGGTGCCGGATGGGCAAAACTTCTGCAAATTAGTTTGTTTGCACCACTACTTGGCATTGGTAATGTTAGGATATCGGATATGGCAAGGTACCTAGGTGCAGTTATTTTGACATCTATGATAATACTTATTTTTGCAGTAACCATAATGCCTGTTTAAATTACAACCAACAAACGCTATAATGGATATGCAATGTGAATTTTATTTCATTGAAAAAGAGTGGCTAACAACTTGAGTACTGTTGGAGGAATGCATTATGGCTTTAGATTTTCAAAGTCCCCTACCATTACATGTCCAGTTAAAAGAAGTTCTTAGAAAGGATATTGAAAAGGGGAGCTATACCGAAAAGATACCTAGTGAAAGAGAACTTATGGATATGTTCTCGGTAAGTCGTTCAACGGTACGGGAGGCTGTTTCCTCATTGGTACGTGAGGGCGTATTGGAAAAAATTCATGGTAAGGGTACATTCGTTACAACCCATAAAGTTAACGAATGGCTCGGTAATATAAAAAGTTTTACCGAAACGGTTGAAAATATGGGAATGAAGCCCGGAATTCAACTTATAAATCATGGAACGCAGAATAACTCTGTAATTGCTGAAACTCTAGGCGTTGAAGATTATTATGCGATTGAAAGATTACGTTTTGCAGATGGTGAACCTATTGCGATTGAACGTACTTATTACCCCATGGAAATAGGACAAAAATTGGCCGAGCATGACCTGAATGAGGTAACTTTATACTCACTACTCGAGTCCATTGGAGTCTCATTAAACGAAGCAGAACAAAAAATCACTGCCGCAGTAGCAAGTGAAGAAGATCATAAACTATTAGGTATACCAGCATCTGCTAGTATTCTTTTAGTGGAACGATTAACTACAGATCCCCAAGGCAATATCGTGGAATACAACCACAGTACTTATCGGGCAGATAAATATGCATTTTGTATTAAAATGTCCCGTAAGAGTGGCAGCCTTTAAAACATTACCCCAAGTTTTGCTGTGAATAAAAAAACTTTCACAAAATTTTAGTCAACTAGTTGACAATGATTATTTGGGAATTTATGATAATAGTAAGGTAACTGGTACGTACGTCATTATATGATGATGTCCGGTAAAGAAGGGGGCGAGTCACTATGAGATTAAAAGATCGGGTTGCGCTGGTTACGGGTGGAAATGTCGGGTTAGGAAAGGGAATAGCCCTAGCTTTTGCCCGTGAGGGTGCCAAGGTTGTTGTTTGTGGAAGGAAGGAAGATAAGCTTAAACAAGTAGTAAAAGAAATAGAAGATCTTGGCGCAGAGGGTATGAGTATTATGGTGGACATTACAAATAGCCAGGATGTAAAAGCTATGTTTTCGGAAATCGTTAAGAGGTTCGGTACCCTAGATATATTGGTAAACAATGCAGGAATTTACCGTTCCGATGATACTGGTGTACAAGACAGAAGAAATCACTTAGATTTAGTCACTACCCCTATCCCTGCTCGGTCATTAGGAATTACCAAGAACATGAGTGATGAAAACTGGAAGAAGATGTTTGAAGTAAATGTACACGCTCTTTTCTACTGCACCCGTGAAGCACTACAGATTATGGAAGATAAGGGCTATGGCAAGATCATCAATATAGCATCAATAGCTGGTATTTCTGGAATAAGTGCTCACAGCCCAAACTATTCGGCTTCCAAAGGAGCGGTAGTTGCTTTTACCAGGTCTTTAGGATATGAGGTTGCTGGAGCAGGGATTTGTGTAAATTGTATAGCCCCAGGATATATTGAAACCGATGAATTTATGCGTGGTATTAATTCAATGGACCCTGAAACCAGAGCCCGCTTTATGCAGCTTATGCCAACACGCCGAGTTGGTAAAGTAGAGGAATATGCAGCACTGGCTGTGCATCTTGCCTCAGAGGAAGGAAACTATATGGTTGGTCAAGTTATAAGTCCAAATGGTGGTCTTGTTATTGCAGCTAACTAATGATAGGAATTTAAAATATTTGTCATAGGGGAGGAAACAAAAATGACCTGTTGTGTATTGAGTCCTCAAGAAGAAAGAATATTAAACGAAAAATTGAGTCAAGCTGAAATGCAAAAAGGGAGAGAGAGAGTATATAACATACTAAATAGCTTTAAAGGTGACGTTCCTCGAATTAGCCTAGAAAGAGCCCGTCTAATGACCGAGTCTTTTAAACAGACCGAAGGTCAACCAATGGTTTTAAGATGGGCAAAGGCCTTAAAGTATATTTGTGAAAACATCGCTGTTTATATTGGTGACTATGATATCGTCGTTGGTCGAGCAGACGGTCATCCCGGCAGACATGGACTGATTTACCCTGAGTTAGATGGTGCTTTCTTAGATGTAGCCATTGATATGTTGCTGAAGGGCAAAACACCATATAAGGTATCAGATGATGATTTAAAGGCAATTAAAGAAGACATTGTACCCTATTGGAAGGGCAAAACCTTACATGAAGTATTTGCATCCTCCATGCCAGAGGAAACTAAGAATATCATTTATAATCCAGAAAATAACTTCTACCAGCGTTACATTGTTACTCAAACCGCTACCATTCGCTCTTCCCTACAATGGATACACGATTATGAAAAGGTCGTGAAAAGGGGCTTTAAAGATCTCAAAAGAGAAGCTCTGGAGAAACTGGCAGCCCTTGACATCAATAACCCCAAGGATAATTGTGAAAAAAGACCATTCCTTGAAGCTGCTGTAATGGTATGTGATGCCACAATTATTTTGTCCAGAAGATATGCTGAGATCGCTGCTAGTATGGCTGAAAAGGAAACCAATGAACAAAGAAAGCAAGAATTGCTGCAGATTGCTGAAATTTGCAATTATGTTCCGGAAAACCCTGCTCGAACCTTCCAAGAGGCAGTACAATCTGTCTGGATGGCGCAGATCGTTTCCAGACTAGAGCAGAACGTCGGAGCTGTTGTAGGCAACGGGCGTATGGATCAATATTTCTATCCCTACTATAAGAAGGATATTGAGGAAGGCCGCATTACTGATGATTTTGCCCTTGAGTTGTTAGAGTCCCTTTGGTTAAATATGGCTCAATTTTTAAATTTAAAGGTTTCTCCCGCTGGTGCTGCTTTTACTGAAGGTTATTCCCACTGGGAAGCACTTACCGTTGGTGGTAAGACCAAAGACGGAAGAGATGCAACTAATGAATTATCTTACTTAATCTTACGTTCTAAACGAGAATTTCCCCTAAACTACCCTGACTTGGCAGCTAGGATACATGCCCAAACCCCTGAAAAATTCATGCACGAAATTACTGAAACCATTAAGGAAGGATCTGGTTTCCCTAAACTAATCAATGATGAGGAAGTTATTCCTTTGCTACTGGCAAAAGGTGCTCCCTTTGCAGATGCAAACGACTATGCAGTCTCCGGATGCAGTGAAGTACGAATGCCTAATAGAGACACATTTACCAGTCCCTGTGCCTGGGTTAACTTGGGTGCCGTTTTAGAAATGGCCCTAAACAACGGTAAGATTAAATCCTTAAATAATGAACAAATTGGTCCTCAAACCGGCGAGCCCACAGAGTTTACTTCATTTGATGATCTCTGGCAGGCTTACACCACTCAACAAGGGTTTATCTTAAAACACACTTTTATTCAGCAATACCTAGCTGATGTTATAAGATCTAAATATCTGGCAACACCCTTTTCCTCAGTGCTCCATGATCTTTGCATGAATGAATGTAAGGATCTGTATTCCGGCCCCATTGAAGGTGGCGTAAGTTTAGGTTTCTATGATCTGTTAGGCTTTGGTACCGTAATTGATTCGCTGGCAGCCATAAAGAAATTAGTCTTTGAAGATAAGAAATTTACCATGGCTGAATTAATTGAAGCGCTAGATGCTAACTTCGAAGGTAAAGAAGTAATCAGGCAAATGTTGTTAAATGCTCCTAAGTACGGTAACAATGACATGTATGCAGACTCCATCGGCTTTAACATTGAAGCCCATGCCATAAATTTTGCTAAAAAGTATCGCACTGCCTTTGGTGGAGAACTGGATGCTAGATATGTACCTGTTACTGCCCACATTCCCCTTGGTAAAATTGTAGGAGCTACCCCTAACGGTAGAAAAGCAGGTATGCCTTTAGCAGATGGTGGTGGACCTTCCCATGGGGCTGACACCAGAGGACCAAGTGCAAGCCTACAGTCTATAGCCAATACCAAGTGCATGGGCGAGAAGGAAAGGGCCGCTCGTTTGGTTAACATTAAACTTAGTCCTTCCACAGTAGCTGGTGAAGAAGGAAGCAAAAAGCTAATATCCTTGATGAGGTCTTTCTGCGACTTAAAACTGTGGCATTTACAATTCAACGTAATTAATCGTGATACCTTATTGGCAGCACAAAAAGACCCAGAAAAATACCGTAACTTACTTGTGCGTGTTGCTGGTTATAGCGCTTACTTTGTAGATCTTTCACCTGAATTACAGGATGAAATCATTGCCAGAACTGAACACAGCTTCTAATGTTTCACATATCAAGTTGAGTAAAAAGTCCTGCCCATTAAGGGCAGGACTTCCTCCATATTTTTTACCGGACAAGGGGGAGAAATGATGACAAACAAGGTTTCAGGAATAGTTTTTAATATACAGCAGTTTTCAGTTCACGATGGTCCCGGTATCAGAACAATTGTTTTTTTAAAAGGTTGTCCCTTAAGGTGCCAGTGGTGTGCAAATCCTGAATCCCAGTATCAAAACCCTGAATTAACGTTTAACTATAATAAATGTATTGGAATAAAAGAATGTGCTCTGTGTATTAAGGCCTGCCCAAAGGCTGCTATCTCTGAGTTAGCTGATAGCAATAGTATCAAAATTGACCGAGCAATTTGCAACAACTGTGATTTTTGTGCTGAAAGCTGTCCTTCAAAAGCCCTAGAACTTTTTGGCAAGACCATGACTGTAGACGCAGTGTTAAAAATTGTGGAAGAAGATAGTGTTTTTTATGCAAGGTCCGGTGGGGGTATAACCCTAAGTGGTGGAGAGCCACTAATGCAGGCTGACTTCGCCTACGAGCTGCTTAAGGAAGCTAAAGGCAGAGGAATGAATACTGCAATTGAAACCTGTGGCTATGCCAATTGGGATAAGACAAAAAAGGTATTTGAATATGCAAATACAGTATTTTACGATATTAAGTGTTTAGATTCAGAGAGACATAAAGTGTTTACTAATGTTTCTAATGAAGTAATCCTTGCTAACTTCGAGAGACTATGCAATGAATTTCCTAGTACCCAAGTTGTCGTGAGAACTCCGGTTATTCCTGGTTTTAATGATTGGGATGATGATATCAAGGCCATTCGAGATTATGTTAAGATTTATCCCAACGTAGAGTATGAACTTCTAGCCTACCATCGGTTCGGAGAATCTAAATACTCCTATTTAGGCAGAGAGTATTTATTAAAGGATGTTGAACCTCTATCACAGGAACAAATTAAGAAGCTCAGATTAATTGTTGGATAGTATAGGTTATTTATCAAAATGCCTCTGTATTGGGTTTGGATAGGTATCTCTATGCCCCGAGTATTTTAACACACGGGGCGTTTTAATTTTTGACACAAATATTATGTGTATACGGTACAGTCATTTGAAAATTTAATGATTGGGTTTTAGCAAATGCTATTGTTTTATTTGCTTCCATACTACAGGTAACAACTGGCTTTGGTTTTGCCATTGTTGCTACTCCTTTATTACTTTTGGTTTTTAATTCCCGCGATTTTATTCAAGTAAGTATGTTTGTCCCATTTTTAATTGCTATATTCATGATTACTAAAATAAAGGATGATGTTGATTTAAGTTTGTTTAAAAAGCTTATCCAGGGAAGTTTATTTGGTGTACCAATTGGACTAATTTTTTATAAATATGTCAGTATGGAAACTCTAAAAATAACTGTGAGTATAGTTATACTAATTATCACGAGTACCTTGCTTTACAAGTGGTTAAAAGATTATAAAAAAGCAACTAACACTAGTTCTGATAAGGTTGATACCACAATAGAACTAAATGTCAAATTTCAAAATGATCGGGCTAAAAATATGTGCGAGCTATTAGTTGGCTTTTTTGCAGGTATTTTCACCTCGAGTATTGGTATGCCTGCGGTACCACTTACACTATATTTTAATGCTACCAATACAAGAAAAGAGGTAATTAGGGCTAGCTGAAACAAACAAAAACCCATAGGGGTGGTGGCAAGGGGACGTTTCTCCTGCCACCACCAGAACTCTGCCATTGCCAGTAAACTTAGCTATAAAAATATTACTCCTGGATATAATAATTTTAACTACAAAATTGTTATAAAAATGAAAAACTTTTCTATTTTGAAGGGAGAATAATATGAAACATAAATGGGCTTTTTTTCTAACTCTAATGACTGTTTTTGGATTATTAATAATATCAGGATGTGCTACTGATAAGAAGATCATTGAAAATGCTTCATATATAGGTTCGGATGCCTGTATCAGTTGCCATCAAAATATCGCCGATCACTATGTTATGACAACTCACGCCCAAAGTTTTACAGGTTTAGATAAATATCCTGTAAACTGGGATCAAAATGTCACTATATGGGCTACTGCCGAGGGGGAAGAAACCCAAAGTGCAAAATTAAATTTAAAAAACTCCCTAGGAGTAATGCTGGATCACTACGTGGTCAGTAAGATAAATGGAATTCCAGGTTTTCACAGAGTAGCTGCTTTAGAGAAAACTGGTACTGGTTATGAGCTACAACCCCTAGAGCTAAAAGATGGGAATGAAAAGGAATGGGTTGCCAAAAGTTATTCCAATTGTGTAGCTTGCCATAGTCCCGGATTAGGAGTTAAAGGAGCAGGAGCAAACCGCCTTGAATCCGGTCTAAGTTGTGAAACCTGCCATGGTCCTGGCGCTGTCCATGCCCAAACAAAAAAACCAGAAACTATTATTGCTAATCAGGATGCCTGTATTAAGTGTCATACTCTTGGAGAGCCAACTCAAGCTAAAGATGAGAATTTTTTGATTGCTGATACCCATTACGGGGTTCGGAATTGGTTTATTTCTGACCATTACACCAGCGGTTATTTAGATTGTTTAAGTTGTCATACCCCCCATAGCACTAATAAACAGGGGAACATGCTAAAACAAGACTCCTTTAAAGAAAACTGTGCTACCTGTCATGGACGTATGAAATTTAATCAAGATGAAATAATGTGGAAAAATCCTACAGATCCTCGCGGTCATTTCACACGGGATCATAGTTTTGGTAAACTCCTATATGAAGATTTAGGGGATAATCCAGAAACTAAAGAAATTGAAATAACTAATCCCGAAGCTATTGAAACAATCAAGAACTCATCCAAAGGGGGAGAGTAAAATGATTATCCTAAACAATCTTTATATCCAATATATATGGTTATTAATATTAATAGCAACTGTCGGGACGCTTATTATAGCGGGGGCTCATTATATTGCAATTGGCCCTAATGCAAAAGTTTTAGGTAAATTAAAGCCGGAAATACAAAGACTTAATTTCCTAGAAATATCATCTCATTTTGTAAGAATGACTAGCACTATCATTTTAGCCATTACTGGTATAGCCTTTGCTGTTTACAATAACCTTGGACTAAGTTATCAATTTCTTTTACATATCCACCTTTTTTTTGCTGTACTATTTGCCCTTTCTTCATTAGTATCAATCCTAATCTGGATTAAAGATAATACCTTTAAGAAATATGACTGGGAATGGTTTAAGGTAATGGGGGGGTATCTAACCAAAAAAGAAGTCCATATTCCCACCGGAAAATTTAACGCAGGACAAAAACTTTTTTACTGGTTTACCACTGTATTAAGCATTTTCATCATATTTTCCGGCTATTTATTAACTTATCCCGCCCAATTCTCTGTCTACATGGTGTTATTGGCATCCATTATTCATGGTGTTTCAGCAGTTATGCTAATAGCTGGAGTTATAGGTCATATTTATTTAGGTAGCTTTGCTAACCCTGGAACAATCGGGACAATTACCCATGGTATGGTATCCAAAGAATGGATTAAACTTCATCATCCTAAATGGAGCGATTGATGAGTAAAGGGACAAGGGGACAGGTACCTTGTCCCTTTATCACTAGGAGTCTTTGGTTTATCAAACTATCGTGGGGTAATAGTTTAATTTCTAATTAAATTCTAATTTTTCATTAAGGATTCTCTAGTTTTTCCTCCCTATAATAAAGATGCAAGCTAAATAAATGGAGGGAACGAATATGGCATTAAACTTAGATTTAATTGATGAGTTAAGGAAAAGAACCAATGTTAGCTATGGGGATGCAAAAGAAGCATTGGAAAAATGCAATGGTGATTTGCTGGAGGCATTAGTATACTTAGAAAAACAAAATAAAGTTAAACCGGAACAAAATTATAGTTTATTTAAAAACCTTTTCCACAAGGCAAACAGTACAAGGTTTATTATCCATAAGAAAAACCGGACCGTTTTCGACATGTCTGTAACTGTTTCCATCATTATAACCGTATTTGCCTCTTATATTGTTATACCACTTCTGTTAATTGGCCTAGTTACAGGTTACAGAATGAAGTTTGAAGGGCTGGACGGAGAAGGAATGAAAGTTAACGAAGCATTGAATAAAGTTTCTGATGCAGTAGACTCTGCCAAAAGGAAATTAGCCGATGAAGGCGAGAATACAGCTACCTCATAACCGGAAAACCTTATTATAAAAATAACCTACAGATGATGTAGGTTATTTTTATAATTTCCTGGAACTCAATGGGTATAATTAGATTATTATTTTATTTTGGAGGATAAAACCTATGATCGGAGCAAAAATTCTTTTGATTGAAGACGAGGTGAAAATTTCCAGATTTTTAGAGTTAGAGTTAAAGCACGAAGGATATGAGGTTGAGCAGGCCTATGATGGTAGGACCGGATTGGAGAAAGCACTTGGTGGGGAATATGATTTAATATTAATGGATATAATGCTGCCCTCTATAAATGGTATTGAAATATTAAGGAGAATAAGAAAAAAGTCGGATATTCCGGTGATTATGTTGACAGCTAAGGATGATACTATGGACAAGGTCATGGGATTAGATACCGGTGCAGACGACTACATTACCAAGCCCTTTGCCATTGAAGAGCTGTTGGCAAGAATCAGAGTAGTTTTAAAAAGAAAAGTGTCGGTAACGAAAAACTCAATCCTACGGGCAAATGATCTGAAATTGGATTTGGATAAATACTCGGTTGCTTTAAACAATGAATCTATTGACTTGACCAAGAGAGAGTTTGAACTTTTAAGATATCTTTTAGAAAATAAAAATATTGTACTTACAAGGGAAAGGCTTCTCGAAGCGGTATGGGGATATGATTATCCCGGTGATACAAACGTAGTAGACGTATATATTAGTTACCTTAGAAGTAAAATTGATGATAAAATTAATAAAAAGATTATTTATACCGTTCGAGGGGTGGGGTATCTCTTAAAAGATGAAGAATAAGCAGTCTATATTTAAAGCATTTATGCAAGTGGTAAAGGTTTTATATAGACTATTAATCATGCTTATTAAGATCATACCTATGATATTTAATGCATTGCATAAATGGTTAGTCAAAAGGCTACGTTTTTCCATAACGTTTAAAATTACCACGGTATATGCAACCATTTTTACAATTATTTTACTGCTGTTTAACATTGGCATCTGTGCTGCAGTTGCTGCTTATCTAGGGGTCAACGCTGCAGAGACCATGGGGAAAGATTATCAAATTATTGCTTCTTACTTTAGAGAAAGGGCGGCAATTCCCACAACCAATATAGATGAACTTGCAAAGATAAAGAATATTGATATTACTATATTTGCCGAGAGTAAAGAGGCTCTGTATACAACCAAGAAAGATGAAGCCTCTCTGGTGTTCTATGATAAAAATAGTGGTGGTCATGTTATCAAACCCTATAAAGATTACCTTTTGGTAATAAACAAGAATCCTGCCTATTACAATCCAAATATCTTTTATAATAATGTAACTGACGATAGGTTTTTCTTAGTTTTAAATGAAAGTATGAATTGGCGTTCGGATAATATTTATGTTCAAATTACCGATAATTTATCAAGGGAGACACATATTCTAAGTATTCTTGTTACTGCTTTGTTTAGTATAACAGTAGCAGTTATAATTGTTGTCGTTATGATTGGCTCTAACACAAGCAAAAAAATGCTTCAACCAGTGGATAAGATGACAAAAACTGTTAAGAACATCACCATAAACGCTCTGGATACAAGGCTTGATGTATCAGGGGCGCACGATGAACTTAAAGAATTGGCGGAGACCTTTAACAGTATGCTAGATAGAATACAACGTTCCTATGAACAACAAAATCAGTTTGTTTCGGATGCTTCTCACGAATTAAGAACGCCCATTGCTGTTATTCAAGGTTACGCTAATTTGTTGGATAGATGGGGCAAAAATGATCAATCGGTGCTGGAGGAGTCCGTAGGGTCAATAAAAACCGAAGCGGAGAATATGAAAGAATTAATAGAAAAACTTCTTTTTTTAGCCAGAGGCGATAAAGGCGTACAGAAAATAGATATGGAAAAGTTTCCTCTTAACGAATTAATAGATGAAATTATCAAAGAAACCAAGCTAATAGATGCCGGTCATGATATCACAACCAAACACTGTGAGAGAATTTCTATTTATGCAGACCGTAAACTAATTAAAGAAGCTTTGAGGGTTTTTGTCGATAACAGTATAAAATACACTCCCCAAGGCGGTAAAATAATTATTAACTGCTACTCCTTAAAGTCTGAAGCTGTACTCACCATTCAGGATACCGGTG
This sequence comes from Desulforamulus aquiferis, assembly GCF_030577015.1. NCBI lineage: Bacteria > Bacillati > Bacillota > Clostridia > Eubacteriales > Peptococcaceae > Desulforamulus > Desulforamulus aquiferis. Next base: position 89,047 of record NZ_JARPTC010000001.1, read on the forward strand.
TTGGTATTCCCAAGGAGGATTTACCCTATATATTCAATCGATTTTACCGGGCGGATAAATCCCGGACAAAACAGACCGGCGGAACGGGGTTAGGCTTAGCAATTGCCAGATGGATTATCCTTAAGCATAAGGGAACCATTGAAGTAGAAAGCACAGTAAATGAAGGTACCAGAATAATCATATTTTTACCCTTATAGCGGTTAAAATTATTAGTGGCAAGGGGACGTTTCGTTTGACATATGAATAAATAGAAAGAGGTGGCAGGAGAAACGTCCCCTTGCCACAGGAGAAACGTCCCCTTGCCACACCACGATTCCGGAGATATGGTTTGGTAATGCTTCTAATTTGTTGTTTCATTTAGTATTGATTGGAAGTTTAATAATTCCATAGGGAGAATATCAAGTGCAGTCGCAATTTTATGTATATTATCGACGGAGACATTTCTTAGACCACGTTCTATATCTGAAATATATGTTCGATGTAGACCACAGGCAAATGCAAGCTCCTCTTGAGAAAGGCCCTTTTCGGATCTTATTTTTCTAATATTTTTTCCTAATAAAACTCTTATATTTTCAGTCAATTATTTATCCCTCAACTTTATATTGACCTTAAGATATCTGAATGATAAAATGTCTGTAGCCCATGAGTCTACAGACTATGAGTTACGTGGAGCATGAATATGCATTTTAAATAAAAGCTGTAAGCTAAGACAATATAAAATATGGCAAATTATTAAAGGGAATAGTTGGATAATATCTTAGGTAGATAAACAAATTGCCCTATTTCTTGACACAAATATTTAATTCAAACGGCTCCCAATGGGGTGTCGTTTTTTAAAGTTAATATTGTAGACTATAAGTTATATCCCGAGTTGTTATAACGGAGAGAAGGGTCGTTTTGTTTGATAGAAGCTGGTGGCAGGAGAAACGTCCCCTTGCCACCCCCCTTTGCCATCTTAGTGAGTAGTAATCTAATAATTGAAGGACGGTTGACTTAATAAATGATAAAGGAATAACATAGTATATCTTTTCCTGGAGGTTCATAATATTGGTAAATACTTTTTCACGGGTAGAATTTGCAAATAATGTTGAACTAACGAATGGATCACATATTCTGTATACATATCAAAAAGAAGATATATATATTAATAAGGTGGTTTATTTCATATCAAATGGCCTAAAGCTGGGACAGGGTGTAGTTTATATTGACAAGCATGAAAGGTACAATCTTATCAGACAGAAACTACAGGAAGAAGGTTATAATAAGGAATTATTAAACAGTATAATCTTTTCAAATTGTGAAGAATTTTATAAATTTAATAATGTTGTTAATTTTAATAGACTTAACAATACCTTTACCAAAGCAATACAGTCCTTTGTTGATAACGGTATATCTGTAAGGACATGGGCAAATATAGAGTGGCAAGAGGATGACTCTGTATTGGAAAGATTGATCACCCACGAAAAAGAATCTGATGATTTTGTTGGTTATGCTAAAACCTTCACTGTTTGTGCATATAATGGTAAGCTGTTATCTTCTTTTATGCAAATAGACCTAATGAAGAGTCATCAATACTTTATGACAGATACCGAATTATTTACTTCTAGTTTATATACAAAATCACAAGTCCCATCAATATATTTAAATGGAAGCCTTGAAGAAGCACTCTCTCAATTAAGGTGCTATCAAGCGGAAATATTAAGGCTGGAAAAATTTGAAACTGTAGCTCAAATGTCCTCTAGCATAAGCCATGAAGTTAGAAATCCTATGACAACAGTAAGAGGCTTTTTGCAGATATTAAGCAAAAAGAAAGAGTGTACCAAATATGAAAAGGAATTTAGCTTAATGATTGAAGAACTGGACCGTGCTAATTCCATTATCAGTGAATTTCTTTCAATGGGTAGTAATAAAATATCAGAATTTACAATAGGGAATCTAAATACAATAGTAAATGCTATAGTTCCCCTCATCCAAGCAGATGCCCTAAGTCAGAATAAATATTTATTATTAGAAATTAACGAAATAGCAAACCTGTTATTAAATCCAAATGAGATAAGACAGCTGATTTTAAACCTTTGTCGAAATGGGTTAGAAGCCATGGAAGAAGGCAATTACCTAACCATAAAAACATATCAAGAAGCTAACCGTGTAGTTCTTGCAGTAACTGACCAAGGAAGTGGCATAAAACCTGAGGTATTAGAAAAAATAGGCACACCATTCTTATCAACAAAGGATAATGGCACTGGGCTTGGCTTAGGTGTGTGTTATGGTATAGCTAATCGACATAATGCAAAAATAGATATTCAAACAGGGTCTAAGGGAACTACATTTTTTGTAAAGTTCATAATGGAGAATTGATTAATAGTCTAGGGGTTTTCTAGGAAAATGAGTTCTAAAACTAACATAAAAAGTTGTCCCGGCAGGGCTTGTGTCGTAGGTTTTGAGTTTTATTAAGAACAGACTTGTTCATATCAAAGTATAAAATCAGGGTTCCAATAAGTATGCCAAGTTTACCAAACATACTAACTAAATATATTAAGGAGTTTGGAATATACAAACAATAATTAACCTTCGAACAATTTGTATTATTTAGTCGAAGTACTATTTTGGCATAATGAAACTTTGCAAGGAATAGATTTTCACATGTGGATTGAGTAATAAATATGTGAGGTGTCTTATGAAGGGAGTATATATTGGCAATAACAAAATGTTGATTGCGCCGGTTTGGGGAGGAAAAATGATAGTTCCCTCTCAAGATTTAAGTATATCTCCAAACTTAGTTTTAAGCGGCATAATAGAACCTCCCCTTACAAAATTTTTCATAGATAATGTAAAGCCTGAAAGCACAATAATTGATGTTGGTGCAAATGTTGGGTATTTCTCTGTACTATTAGGATATATATTAGGGCCCACAGGAAAGATATATGCTTATGAAGCAAATCCTGATTTGTTTTCTTATTTGATAGATAATTTATCTATTAACTATTTGCATGATAGAACAGATTTGTTTAATGTGGCAGTTTACTCAAGGTCAAAGGAAATATCTTTTTTTGCTTGTAATCGTTATATGGGTAATAGCTCTATTCATGAACATGATCATAGCTATAAGAAAAACTATTCAGATCAATTTAAAGAGTTTAAAGTCCAAGCTGTGGATCTTGATACTCACCTTAGTAATCGCATAGGTCATAAGGTAGTTGATTTCCTAAAAATAGATATTGAAGGTGGAGAATACCATGCATTTCTGGGAATGCAGGGGATGATTAAACAAAACAAAATTAAGACAGTAGTTTTTGAGCTAAACAAAGGGATGTTACAAAATGACTGGAAGCCATTTATTGAGCTGTTAAACCAGTTCAGAAATAATTATAACAAGGAATTTTTCACATTAAATAATGGGGGAGAAAAGGTGCCAATTTCAATTGAGGGACTTGAAAGTCTCCAAGGACATCCTCACGTAGTTATGGTTTAGCCATTAAAAGCTATTATAAAAACAAAAAACCCTGTTATTCAGGGTTTTTTATCTCTTTATGCTATTGGATACGGCTTTGGGTGAAAGCTTGGGTGGACGGTGGCTAATTATGCAACAAGAGTTTCCCGAAGCAGCATTTCTAATAGTTTGAGCCGTGGACTTTAATGTAGTGCATAGGTGAGGAGAAATCTCAATGTTTAGTCGGGAATGATGCATTGTATACCTGGTGTTTGCAGGACAGTTTTTACATTTGTCCTCCTGACGCTTCATAAAATCTAACTGCCTTGAAGTAGGTCTGATGTAACCCCTATCGCAATGTTCAAAAAAATCCTTAATACCTAGGGGGTCTTCCTCAAAGGGGCAATTACATACTATGTCAACGGATTCAGGTTCGGCTGAAATATGAGAAGTAACTAATTCGCAGACGGACATGCCCAAAGTACCTTTTGCTTTTAATGGACAGGAACAATTACTACACGCCTCAAAATCCTCACCACAGGATTTGCGAATGTCAACTACCTCTCTAAAATTGCTTACCAATATCATAATAACCTCCATACCATATAATCTTAAAAAAGTAGTTGCAACAATACCAGACTGTCCCATAAAAGCACAAAATTGAAAAAGTTATTGGATGACATCATTCGACAGACCTTTAATAAATTCCTTTTTGAATTGAAAACTTTTTTGAACTTTTTTAAATAGCTATAAAACTAATGTTAAAGTATATTGAATAGTTTAAAACTTATGACAATTCTAGTATAATATTGACCAAGATTAAGAAGTTTTAAAGTTTACACTGATTTCTCAAGACAATATAAGACACATGTCTACAAAATATGGTACATTGTGCTAAAATAACTCTAAATTATATGACTAATAAATTTTAGCAATACACAACTGACTTCGCTTTAATGCTTCTTTTCTCTATTATAGCGTAATATATCAGAATTAATAATTATTCATGCCGGAATTAATCTTTTCGTAAGCATTAATTTTTTGTTGTTTTTTATCATTACGTAAATGGACATTCTACTGGGTGGGGGGGTTACCTTTGTACGAAATAGAGTTAACTGATGTTGAGAAGGACTACTTAGATTCAATTGGATCTACAGTTAATTATCCTAAAGGACAAATAATATTTGCAGCAGGCCAGAGGACCAATGAGGTATACTACATAAAAAACGGATGGGTAAAAGTGTTTGGAACAACCCTTGATGGTCGGCAGGTATCCGTGGCGCTGCGCTACTCGGGAGATTTTATCGGTCTTGCCGAAGTCCTGAGTGAAGATCAGGAGCGGGAGTATAGTGCTGAGGCTATGGATAATGTTTCAATACTAATTTTATGGAAAGATTCTTTTAAAAAGATGCTAGGCGAACATCCTGATTTTTCGGCCAAAATAATGAAGCTAATGAGTGATCGCTTGAGGGAGTCCCAAAGAACAATTCACGATTTCATTAATAATCCGGTGCAGGGTCGGCTAGCCCTGGTATTAAAAAACATGGCCCAACGCTCGGGTGAATCGGCTAAAGGAGACATTGTTAACGTCAGACTACGGGTGACCCAAGAAGAGTTAGCCTGTTGTATTGGAGCTTCAAGACAGACGGTTTCCACCTTGCTAAATTTGCTAAAGGATGATGGTTGTTTAAAATATGAAGGTAGAGAGATTGTCTCCTTAAATATTAAAAAGCTAAACGCTTGGATTGGTTAACAGCCACAATACGGCCAAAGCCTCATGGTCATGGGCAAGACATTTTTCTGGTCATCTACAAGACTAAAAAAATGTCTTGCCCATGACCATATTTTTATCATTCAAAAGACAATTGTCGCAAATGCGACAGTGATGTGTCACCCCTCTGGTGTATTCATATCGCTATTAAAGATAGAATTTAATCAGTAAGATCTTACGAAAATGGCTGGTACACTAGATGATTGGGAGGAGAAAAAATGGCTACAGAATTGGGCCAACAGGCATCGGGAAAAAATGCCTTGAACAGAACTTCCTATAATGAAGCAGCAGCAACCAATAAGTGGGCGCTCCCTGGCTTCATTCTATCCTGGGTTGTATTTTTTGCAATTCTAACTCTAATTCCTACATCTGAAACCCTAAAACCCGAAGGGAGGTCTGCTTTAGCAGTAATGGGCTGGGCAACTACCATTTGGCTAACGGGTGGATTGCCCCTAAGTATCTCTGGCTTAGGGATTCCCTTTTTACTAATTTTGACTAACGCCGTTCCTAAAATACCTGAGGCCTTTAATGGCTTTACTACCAATGTAACTTTTTTGATACTAGGGTGTTTTATCTTAGCAGCTGTAATGCAAACCACTGGTTTAGACAGGAGAATTGCCCTGGGCATTGTTTCTAAGGTTAAGCCAAAGGTGGGCAGTGTATTAAGGGGTATTATTGGAGCGCATCTTGTTACTGCAATCCTAGTCCCGGCAACAAATGCACGGGGAGCGGTATTCTTACCGATTATTCAAGGTTTAAACAACCTTTTTCCAAAGGACGGGGAAGGTGCTAGGGCTAGAAAAGCCATGACCATGATCGGTATCGGCTTTGCTGCCCTAGCCTCCGGTGTGATGCTCCTGCATAGTCACATGTCAAACGTTATTGTAGCTCAAACCATTAACCAAGCAGTCAAACAGGATGTTATTACCTGGGGTACCTGGGCTTGGATGAACTGGCCTTTGTTAGGTGTACTGGTAATCATATATTACTGGGTCAACTGGGTTTTAAAAACCAAGAATATCGAAGTGCCTGGAGGTATGACTGAGGTCATTCGTCAGAGGAATGAGATGGGTAAAATGACGAGGACTGAATGGATTGTACTTGGAGTTTTCTCGCTGGCAATTGTGATGTGGGCTACTGAAAGTATTCATGGCTATCAAATGGCGATAGTAGCTATTGCTGCAGTGATGGTGTTATTCATCCCAGGACTAACTAATCTTTCATGGAAGAAAGTGCAGTCTAACACCATTTGGGGAACCTGGCTGCTCTTGTGTGGTTCTCTCTCTCTGGTTAGTGCTTTTAGTAAGACGGGTGTTGATGATTGGCTCGCCTCTTATCTGGCAAGTGTTGCTCCCGCTTGGGGTTGGATAGGCATTTGTTTGTTCGTAGCTATTCTTATTCAAATTCTTCGGCTTGGCATAGTAAGCAACGTAGCTGCAGTTACACTAATGGCTCCCATTGTAGCGGCCATGGCACCAAAACTAGGCTTAAACACAGTTGCCTTTACCATGATGATACTTAACATCGATAGCTACGCTTTCATATTACCGATTTCGGTTACGGCTTGTCTTATTGCTTATGGTACAGAGGAATTCACTTTTATGGAGTTTGTTAAAACTGGTGCTCCGTTAACCTTAATGATTATTCTTTACAATGTTCTCATCATGCTTCCCTGGTACGCCTTTACCGGATATCCCATCTGGGTGCCCATTAACTAAAATGATTATTGACAAGGAGGGATCATATGGCTAGAGAAAGTTTGTTTAAGTCCATTGAAAAAGTTGAAAAGGTCTATATCGATACCGACATTTTGATTATCGGTGCAGGCAATGCCGGCTGCTTTGCAGGAATTGAAGCCAAACGTATCAACCCGGAGGTAAAAGTCACCTTCATGGAAAAGGCCCACATTGATCGAAGCGGCTGTTTGGCCGGTGGTATGGATGCCATTAATACCTATATTAAAAAGGGTCGAACCATTGAGGATTTTGTTCGCTGGAGTCGTTCCCAGGCTGGTGGGCTGCTGCGTGAAGATCTAACCATAACTATGGCGGAGGTTCTAAACAAGCCCATAGAAGAATGGGAAGAATGGGGTATGCCTATAAAATATGAAGAAGATGGCGAGGAATATAAGACTCGCGGCAAATGGGATATTACCATCAGCGGCTCGGAAATGAAGGTTATTTTAGCCAAGAAGACCCTAGAGGCCGGTTGTGATGTGCTAAACTATGTGGTAACTACTAACTATTTGTTAGATGGGGATAAGGTAATTGGTGCCATCGGTTTCGGAATCAGGGATGGCAAAGTTTATATTGTACAGGCTAAGGCAACTATAATCGCCACTGGCGGGGCCGCTGGATTATATAAACCCTATCAAAATGATGGTCACGACAGTCATCACCAGCTCTGGTATTCTCCCTTTAACGTCGGTACAGGATTTGCCATGGGAATTCGCGCCGGAGCAGAAATGACCACCTTTGAAATGCGTTGGTGTGCCACCAGAACCAAAGACTTTAACGGGCCTATCGATACCATTTCTGTAGGCTACAAGACCCCTATGATCAATTGTAAAGGGGAAGAAATACTTAAAACCCGTTATGCTCACCTGGGTGGAGATGCAGCTCCACGTTTTATTAGAGCAAATTTGCCTATGGATGAATGGCGTGAGGGCCGAGGGCCTTGTTTTGTAGATACTACCAATATGACACCTGAACAAATTCATGATATGAAGGTTGACTATTTAAATGAGCGTCCAAGTTACGTATTATTTTTAGCCAGCAGGGCTCAGGACTTGACCAAGGATCCCATCGAGATTTACGGCTCCGATCCCTATATCGTAGGTGGGCATACCGCCAGTGGTTACTGGGTTGATGTGAAAAGGGCCACCACTATACCAGGACTTTACGCCTGTGGAGATGTGGCTGGAGGAACACCTAATAAATTCGTGGGTGGTTGTGCGGCGGAGGGCTTACTGGCAGCTAGAGCCGCTGTAGAATTTGTAGCTGGCAAAGTTGATGCAGGCTATGTTAATCAAGAACAGGTTGAACAGGAAATTGACAGGATTTTTGCACCGGGCATTCGTCAAATGCTGGTAGGCGAAGGGGTAAAACCTGGTGAGATGGAGGAAAGGCTGCAACGCTTAATGGATGAATATGCTGGTGGAGTACACCAGTTCTTCCGTATGAACAGGGAGGGTCTTCAGTATGCACTGCGACATCTAAAAATATTAAAGGAACAGGTCAAATATCTTGTAGCTAATGATCTTCATGAATTAATGGAAGCCCATGGTGTAATTGATAGAATTGATGTTGCAGAGGTACTGGTACATCACTTGATGTATCGTGAGGAGACCAGATGGCCTGGTTGGCAAACCAGGGCTGATTTTCCCGAAAAGAATGATGAAAAGTTTGATTGCTTTGTAAATTCCCGTAAAAATACTGACACAGGGGAAGTGGAAATGTTTACTCGGCCCTACGAGCAAATTATCCCTGGTGATCGCTTAAAGCTCTAGGAAGAAGGAGGTAAGAATATGCCACCCGTGATTAATGTAGAAAAGTGTATTGGCTGCGGAAAATGTGAAATTTGTCCTGGTGATTTAATGGAAGTAAATGAGTCTACTAAAAAAGCTTTTTGTCGTACAAGCAGGGATTGCTGGGATTGCATGGCCTGTACCAAGGCTTGCCCCACAGGAGCAATAGAGACAAAAATACCCTATCAATTGGGATATTATCCAGCCAAGCTGATACCTAAAATGGGCAATAAACAGATAGAATGGACTTTAATAGACATTAATGGAAAGGTCGAAAGGTTCATTGTTAAAACCCATAATAAATAAGGAAGTTACTCAAAAGCTCACCCTATGGTGAGTTTTTGTTTTTTAAAAAAGGAATAATAATTACAGCTAGCTAATACGGCTGCTAACTAAAAGGGAATGTGGCTAAAGTAAGAAACTGAAAGGAAGCTGGGAAATGATAAAAGTAGCAAAACTGGGCTTTAAATATAAAGGAAACCATGGGTTGGTAGTGAAAAATATCAACTTCCAGGTGGAAAAGGGTGAAATATTTGGATTCTTAGGTCCAAGCGGAGCCGGCAAAAGTACCACCCAGAAAGTCTTAATTGGATTATTAAAGAACTATCAAGGCAGTGTAAAGGTATTTGATAAGGATCTCGGTGAATGGGGTAAGAACTATTATGAAAAAATCGGTGTTTCCTTTGAATTGCCGAACCACTATCAAAAACTAACTGCCCTGGAGAATCTACAGTTTTTCCAATCTCTTTATAATGTCAGAACGGAAGACCCGTTAAAATTGCTGGAGGGGGTAGGGCTAAGGGGGGATGCCAACACAAAGGTTGCGAAGTTCTCCAAAGGTATGCAGATGAGATTGAACTTTGTGCGGGCCCTTTTGCATAGGCCCAATTTAATATTTATGGATGAGCCAACCTCCGGCATTGACCCTGTTAATGGCCGAAAAATTAAAGACCTAATCCTAGAGCAAAAAAGCAGAGGTAACACTATCTTTCTTACAACCCATAATATGAATGTTGCGGAGGAGTTATGTGACCGGGTTGCCTTCATAGTAGACGGAGAAATAGTACTGGAGGATTCTCCCCAAAGGCTTAAGATTCAATACGGACAAAGGATAGTTTCGGTAGGCTACTTGAAGGAACAAAGTATTGTCCACGAGGATTTTCCCATGGAGGATTTGGGTAACAATGAACATTTTCTTAAGCTATTAAGGACTGAAGCTATTCAAACCATTCATAGTAAGGAATCCACCTTTGAGGAAATCTTTATTAAGGTTACCGGGAGGAAATTAATATGAATCCGCTTGCATCAATGCTGAGGATGGATTTTCAATTACAATGGAGGTATGGCTTTTACTATGCAGCTATGGTAATAACCCTGGTCTGGATTGCTCTGTTAAACTTCATACCGGAGCCTTTTATTGAAATGGCTATTATAGTGGCTATATTTACTGACCTTGCTATTGTTGGTTTTTACTTTATTGCCGGGCAGGTAATTTTTGAAAAGACGGAAAAAACCCTTTATGCCCTAGTGGTTACACCAATAGAGTTTAAGCATTATTTGACATCCAAATTGGCATCTCTTTCCTTCTTAGCACTAATCATTAGTGTGGTTGTTCTGTTATTTACCTATGGTTGGCATTTAAATATGGCCCTTTTTATCCTAGGGGTAATCTCCATGTCATTAGTTTCCTTGCTGGTAGGAGCAATTGCCATAGCACCCTTCAGGTCCATCAGCACCTTTATTCTCCCATCTCAATTTTATTTGATGATTCTGGGTTTGCCCCTTTTAGAATATTTTGGACTATTAAAAAGTCCCCTTTTTTATTTACTGCCCACCCAGGGGGCGGTTGTGTTTCTGATTGCCAGCTTTGGTTCGGTGGAAACCCGGGAGTTGATTTTTGCCCTTTTAAATCAGGTATTATGGATTGTAATATTAATTTGGATTTCAGGGATTATGTTTGAAAGGTTTATTGTTGCCGGAAATGGAGGGGCGAAATGAGTTATTTTAAAGCCTTTATGGTTAATGACTTTAAAAATATTGGCCGGGATTCCTTACTTTTATTTATGCTTTTTATGCCCTGGCTGCTAGTCATATTAATGAGAAGCCTGATTCCGGTGATTGAGCAATGGCTATTTAGTAATTACCAGTTTATCCTTCAACCATATTACCCCCTTATAATAGGTGTTTTTATTATCCTGCAAATACCTATGATTTTTGGTTTGGTCTTTGGTTTCTTGCTGCTTGATGATAGGGATGATAGGGTGCTTACTGCACTGCAGGTGACACCGGTTGCAGTGGGGGGGTATGCCTTATATCGTTTTGTTAGTATTGTTTTGCTTAGCATTATCTATATCATGCTAGCAATACCTCTAACTGGTCTAGCACAAGTACCGCTGTCATTTTCCATTGCAGCAGCGGCCTTGTTGGGTAGTTTTTTTGCAGTGTTTGTTATGCTGCTGTTAATAAGCCTGGCTGACAATAAGGTTGAGGGATTGGCCATTATGAAGGGAATGGGCTTTATTTTGCTCGGCCCGGTGGCAGCTTATTTCATTGACTCCAAGTGGCAGCTGCTGCTGGGTATATTGCCAAGTTATTGGCCTGCTAAGGCCTATTGGCTGATCAGTGATGGTCAAGAATCCTGGCCCTATCTTGCTGCAGGGTTTGTTTACATGTCCCTGATTTTAGTTTGGCTCACAAGAAGATTTCAAGAAAAACTAGGTCAATTATAGAAATTTATGTAGAAATAGATGTGAAACAAATCCTTAGGTTTCCCGTCTTATTTATGAAAGGAATCTTAAGAAGGGAGACCATGATTATGAGAAAGCTGATTTCACTTATGATCATAGTTATTATGAGCTTAGCTATCTTTAGTGGATGTTCCAAGAAAGAAGATACACCATCCTATACTAATATAAGCTTTCAAAAAATCACCGATTCAGAAGTGCCCTATGCCGTGGAAAGGGTGGCAGAATACAAGGCATTAAGGGGATATGCAGTATGGCAGGAAGGGGAAAATTATTTCCTCATGGTAAGCTCAGGGGAAAAACCCACAGGCGGATATGACATTGATATAAAATCCATTGAGGATGGCGAAGGGGTTACTCAAGTATTGGTAAAGGAAACCGTTCCTGGAAAGGACTCCATGAATACCACCGCCTTAACCTACCCATACGTCATTGTTAAATTTAAAGGAACAACAGGTAAGTTTAGGATTGTTAATGAGGATGGGGAGGTATTTGCTACACTCAACGATAAACCGGCGGAGTCCAAGATCAAGCCCGGTGAAATTTTTGAGGGTACAGGAACATATAATGGTCAGATAGATTCCAATTCCATTGAAATAGAGGTTAACGGTGAGGCCAGGGCCTTTATGATTTACGACGTAAAAGACCAGCTGGCAAATATCAGCGAGGGAGAGCGGGTTAGTATCAGTTACTATAAAAATGAAAATGGGCAGTTAATGGTGATTAGTTTGGAAAAGTTTGATTAGCAAAAGTAAGGGGGGCAAAAGCCCTTCTTATTTGCTTTAATAATCAAAAGGTCAATTTCCTCATATGAGCAATAATTTAGAGGAAATTTTCTGTGTGAGGAGAATATCCATGATTGTAGTAATATAATGGGAAAAATGGTTCGCTAAATATACTCCATTAGAGAGGAGGGGTCAGATGTCTTCGGGAAATCAGGAGAGAACTTGGGCTATGTTTTGTCATCTAGGTGGATTTTGCGGCTATTTTATACCCCTGGGAAATATCATTGTGCCCCTGGTTTTGTGGCTAATTAAAAGGGAAGAATACCCATTTGTCAATGAACATGGAAAGGAAGCATTAAATTTTAATATTTCCATGCTCATATACGCCATTGTTTCTGCTGTTTTAGCCTTTGTTTTAGTTGGTTTTCTGCTAATTGGTATACTTTTTATTTTCCATATTGTTGTCATTATTAAGGCTACCATGGCGGCCAATAAGGGTGATTATTATAGTTACCCCCTTACCATCAGGTTTTTATAAAGAAAACAGCACCCGCCCAAGTTTGTTGGAGGTGCTGTTTTTGTTCTCTCACTTCTAATCTAAACTTTAAACTTCCCAACCAGTTTTTCTAACTCAGTTGACATCTCAGACAAGGTGCTTACGGATGCGGAAATCTCTTGCATAGATGCAGTTTGCTCCTCGGTTGATGCAGCCACATTTTCAATTCCGGCATTGACCTCTTGTACAGAGGCGGCAATATTTTGAACCTTGCCGTTTAATTCTCGAACAATGTTAATTATCTCTTCAAACCTTATTCCCACGTCTGTTACAATATTGCTGCCCTGTGCAACCTTTTGATTACCCAGGTTCATGGCTTGAAGGGCATTGCTGGATTGTGCATCAACGTCCTGAATTAACTGTTTAATTTCTGTGGAGGAGAGGGCAGATTGTTCTGCTAGCTTCCTTACCTCCTCGGCAACCACAGCAAAACCCCGGCCACTTTCACCGGCCCTGGCGGCTTCAATGGCTGCGTTGAGAGCCAGGAGATTAGTTTGTTCGGCAATTTGTGTGATAATTTCTACGAACTGATTTATTTTTCCTGTAGCTGTGCTTAAGGCACCTAGGGCAATACTTACTTCATTTACTGCCGAAGCAATTTCTTGCATTTGGTTATTTACCAAAGCTATATCATTCTGCCCCTTGTCTGCCAGATCAGAAGCCAACTCAGTTTGTGTAGAGGCATCCTGGGTGATATGTGTTATATTATCTATGGTTACAGCAATCTGATTAATGCTTGATGCATTCTCAGATGCACCCACCGAGGTTTGCTGAGCGCTGGCATTAAGCTGCTCGGCGGTATCGGATACCGATATAGCCTTGTTCCCAATGTTTTTAACAAGCTCCCTGGTATTACTAATCATTTGTTTAAAGGATTCGGACAGAGTACCTATTTCATCCTTTGAACTAGCTTTTACTTCGGCAGTTAAATCACCGGAGGAGGCATTTTTTGCTGAAACTACTAACTGATTAATTGGAAGTGTGATAAGTCGATTTAGCCAATAGCCTAACCCCATGGCCAATAGTATACAGACACCAATAACTATTAGGAATAAATTTTTTGATGCAGCTACAATTTCGTCAGCTTGTTTGTTCTTTGAAGCAACAAGATTATCTTTAGTTTTTACAAGCTCGCCTAATAAATTGTTGGATTCAGTAAAAGAGATTATTTCAATATTTAGTGTGTGGTTGGAGAGCTCTTCCCAAACCTGGTCATTCTTCTCCAATTTATTTAACCTGTGGAATTCCTCATGATCACTGTACCACTTTTCAAATTTGGGTATAAACTCGTTCCAGAGCCTTAATTCCTCATCTGTTTTAGGGAGATTTTCATAAATAGCCCGGGCCTCCTTGCCCATTTCTTCAGCAGCGCTACACCTTTCCCTCTGTTCTTGCCGCTCTGCCTCTGTCATCCTGGGGTTAAGCATGGCAAACTCTGTACTGAACATGGCGATTTGAGATTCCTTTAACATGGTAAGGGCTTGTACACCGGGTAAAGTAATTGTGGAGACCTCATCAAAATTATTTGAGATATCTGAGATTCCTTTGTAACCCACCGCCCCTAAAAAAACTACCAGGGATACAATAATTGCAAAGGATAATAATAGCTTTGCTCTAATTTTTAAATTTTTTAACATTATATACACTCCATCTTTGATATAATCGGAAATAGTTAACAAAATATTCTTGAAATTACAGCTTCACCTCCTTTTATTTAACTTCTGGGTAATAAAAGAATATTTGTATTAGTTTATATAAATTTGTCGAATTTTACAATATCAGTTTATATTTTGGATTAGTTATATTGAGAATTCATATATTTTCCTAATTATTATAGAAGCTATCATTTAAAGCAGAAGGCAGGAAACAAAAAAGAGCAGTCATTACCATAAAGCTAATAACTGCTTAATATATGAAAGGGCAAAGGACTATAGCTTTTGGCTTACTCCTTCAAATCAACCTGTGTTAATATCTTCGGAGTTATGACCCCAAGGGATATGATAATCTTTGTTGCTTCATCCACTGAAATATTTAATAGCTCAACCTCGGACTTCTTTACACAAACCAAAAATCCAGTGGTGGGATTTGGCGTAGTGGGTATGAAAACCAAATATCTCTCTTCTCCATCTACCATGACACTATCGTTTGTTAAAAACCCTACACTTTTTAAACCCTTTGATGGAAAGTCAATCAATACAGGTTGTTTAAAGGAGTTCTTATCCTTATTTAGGATAGTATTAATAATTTCCTTTGCTGCTTTATAGATGGTCTGAGCAAAGGGGATTTGTTCGAAAATGTTATCTGCCCAGCTGATTAATTTTTTACCGATAAAGTTCTTGGTTATCATACCAACAAGAAATACTATTAAAACCGTTGTTATAAAGCCTAGGCCGATGACTTTTTTACCTAATAATGATGCAATTAGATTGGCTGTAAGGCTGTCTACAAACATAAAAAGCTTGTAGATTATAAAGGTGGTTAGTCCCAGGGGGAGTATGGCGGAAATTCCTGCCAGGAAAGTATTAATAATCTTTTTCAAATAGGCCACCTCACTTGTAAGTAAAAATAAATAACCAATAAAGGAACAACATAAAATATTATAACAAAACTTATGGTGATAAAGTAAAAAAACTATTTAAAAGCTATCACTATGTCTAAAATTTCAACAATACTTCTTTACACATTGTTAATATTTGTATAGTTTTGTCGTTGACAAAACTTTCCTGGGTTGTTAACATGTTTTAAAATAATAATTATCGTATATGCTTGGGAATTGGCCCAAGTGTTTCTACCGGGTGACCGTAATCGCCTGACTACGAGAGGGAAAGTGTACCTAGGGTTCCACATCCCCCTTGGGGCTGGCTCGGTCCGAGCGGTACAGGCGTTTTTGCTACACCGATAGGGATAAAAGCCCAGACGGTAGGTTTCACTCTTGGTGAGATCTATCTGTCTGGGTATTTTTATATCCTTTTTTAGTCAATGAAGTAATACACGAGGTGAAGATATGCAGAGGGAAGTTCTTAAGCTGGCCCAGGAATTAAGGGCTGCTTCTGGGCACGAAGCAGCAGATATGTACATTGGAAATGTTAAAATTGTGGATGTCTATACGGAATCGATCTTTGCTGGCTCCCTGGTAATTAAAAACGGTAAAATTGTGGCCATAAATCCTGATTGGCCCGTTGAAGCAAAGGTGGTGCTTGATGGTAAGGGACGCTTTGCAGTTCCAGGTTTTATGGATGCACATATCCATATCGAACCAACCCTTTTGTCCCCCGAAGCCCTTGCCAGTGTCATTGTTCCCTGGGGGACCACCACACTTTTTGCAGACCCGATGGAAATTGCCAATGTGGCCGGATTAGCCGGTGTTGAGGCACTGCTGAACAATATTGATGAGCTGCCTTATAGAATCTACATACAAGTATCTTCCAGGGTGCCCACCGCTCCCGGCCTGGAGACCACAGGCGGGGTTTTAGGGGTTGGGGAAGTTAGTGAGCTGCTGGATAGCAATATTTCGGCAAGTTTAGGGGAATTGGATCCCTCAAAGATACTTTCTGTTAAAGAAGAGTACCTGGCCAAGATTATTAGCGCCAGGAACAAGGGTAAAGTGACAAATGGACATGCCATAGGACTTAGCTGGAATAAATTAAATGTATATGCTGCCGCAGGTCTCTCGGATGATCATGAGTCAGTTACCTATGAGGAACTATTTGAACGTCTTAGGCTAGGAATAAAGGCGTTGATTAGGGAGGGCAGTACGGAAAGGAATGTTGAGGCGTTAGTTAAGGGTGTGGTAGAGCACAACCTGCCTATCGAAAATCTGCTCTTTTGCACCGATGACAAGCATGTTAATGATATCGCCAGGGAAGGTCACATCAGCTACAATGTTCAGAAATCCATCCAGCTTGGGTTAGATCCAATTAAGGCCATTAAAATGGCCACCATTAATATAGCCAAACACTTTAGGGTGGACCATTTACTCGGGGCACTTACACCAGGGAGAATGGCAGATATTCTTTTCCTCGACAACCTGCAGGAGATTAAACCTGCCTTGGTAATTAAGCAGGGTAAGATTGTTGCTAAAGAAGGAAAGTTAATCAACGAACCAAAAATTGGACAATATCCTGATTTTTTAAGTTCTACTATAAAGCTTGCCCCGGAGCTTTCACCAGATGCCTTTGCCATTAAAGCAGAGGGGCAGCGTTGTAAAGTAAATGTTATCAATCTTTACCCGGATCAGATTATAAACTATGCCTCACAGGAATGGCTGGGTATTTCCGACAATGAAGTTCAGGTCAATACCGTCGAAGACATATTAAAGCTGGCCGTAGTAGAAAGATACGGTAAGAACGGCAGGGTTGGATTGGGCTTTGTTCGTGGCTTTAAGCTGAAATCAGGGGCTTTGGCCGCCTCAGTTTCCCACGATCACCACAATATTGTCATTGTTGGTACTAATAATGAAGATATGTATCTAGCCGCCCGGGAGATTGCCAGGCACCAGGGGGGGCTGGTGGCAGTGCAGGATGGTAAAGTGATGGGTGTATTGCCCCTGCCCATAGGGGGATTGATGAGTCCCTTACCGGCCAATGAAGTAATGGAGCAAATTGAGCTGCTGAATGAAAAGACGGCAGGACTTGGCTGTGATTTGCCCGCGCCCTTTATGACCCTATCCTTTATTTCCCTGCCCACGGTTCCTGAACTTGGTTTAACAGATTTCGGCTTGATTGATGTATTAAACCATAGAATTATACCCACAGTCATTGAGACTGATTAAGAGGGGGTCAGAGAATTGCCAGGAGTAGTTGGGAACTCACTACCTCGTATAGATGCCATAAGCAAGGTTACGGGCCAAGCTCTTTATGCAGGAGATCATTACTTTCCTGATATGCTGCATCTTAAACTGGTACGTTCTACACAAGCCCACGCCTTTATTGCTGATATCAATATGGATGCCATTAAAGGCCAGAGGGATATCTATTGCTTTACTGCCAAGGATGTTCCGCTAAACATCTTTGGTCAGATAATAAAGGATCAACCTGTATTTGCCGAGGATAAGGTAAGGTTTTATGGCGAGCCCATCGCTTTAATAGCAGCCAAAAGCCCGGCCTTGGCCAGTAGGTATGCTGAACTGATTAAAATAAACTACCAGCCCATAAAGGTTATAGGTGATGCCGAAGAGGCGATTCTAAAAGGTGAAACCCCTATCCACGGTCAGGGAAACCTGCTGCATAAAATTGCCTTCCAAAAGGGAGATGCCGATAAAGCCTTTGCAGATAGTTTTATAGCCTTGCAGGATACCTTTAATGTACCAATGGTAGACCACTTGTATATGGAACCCGAAGCGGGAGTAGCCTTTTTAGATAAGGCCGGCACCTTAAACATTATAGCCGGCACACAAAACCCCTTCTATGACCAACAAGAAATAGCCAGGTGTCTAAATATACCAGAGGATAAAGTCAGAGTCAGGACAGCCAATGTTGGCGGAGGGTTCGGTGGCAAGGACGGCAACACAGTACAACTGTTTCTAGCTTTGGCCACTTGGAAAACAGGGAAGCCTGCACGTATGATTTTTTCCAGAGAGGAATCCCTAAGGACCTCCTATAAACGACATGCAGCCAGGGTTAATATCCGAATGGGCTTCGATAGAGATGGTCTCATCACGGCCTATCAAGGGAAACTCTACTATGATACAGGAGCTTATGCTGCCCTGGGGCCGGCGGTTTTGGGCCTAGGGGTTGAACATGCAGCTGGGCCCTATGTAGTCCCCAATGTTAGTATTGATGGCTATCTATGCTACACCAATAAACCTCCCGCCAGTGCCATGAGGGGTTTTGGTGCACCCCAGACTGCCTTTGCCACAGAGACTATCCTGAACAGAGCAGCCCAGAAGCTTAATCTTGATCCCGTTGAAATTCGCATAAAAAATGCCCTGTATAGGGGAGCGGAGGGAAGCCTGGGCCAGCCAATGGAACATTCTGTGGGCATCAGAGAGGCCTTAAGATTATTGGAAAATTCGCCCCTGTGGCAGGAGAAATATGTCAATAAGGAGCCTAATATTGGTTATGGGATGGCGGCGGGTTATCTTAGTTGCGGTATGGGTAAAGGCATTGAAGATAAAGCAAAGGTAGAGATAAGAAAATTGCCGGGTGAAAGGTATGAGTTAAAAATTGGCACGGTGGAAATTGGCCAGGGAAGTAATACTGCCTTTGTTCAATTAGCCGCCGAATCCCTGGGAGTTCCTCCTAGGAATATCGAAGTTGTTATGGGAGACACAGGGCTAACCCACGATAGTGGCTCCACCGCTGCCTCCCGGACCACTTATATTTCAGGTAATGCCCTGCTGGCGGCCATAGAGGATTTGAAAAGTCAGGAATCATTGGGTGAAATGTCAAGGGGCATAGGGGAAGCGGTATTCCCAGAAGTTAAGGAACCGAACCTAGGAATTGGCTTACCTCACTGTATGTATACCTTTATAGCCCAGGCAGTAAAGGTTAGAGTTAATCCCAGGACTGGGG
The DNA here is from genome assembly GCF_030577015.1 of Desulforamulus aquiferis. NCBI lineage: Bacteria > Bacillati > Bacillota > Clostridia > Eubacteriales > Peptococcaceae > Desulforamulus > Desulforamulus aquiferis. The sequence continues at coordinate 108,311 of NZ_JARPTC010000001.1, forward strand.
AAGTAAAATTGCTGGATGTTTTTGCAGTAACGGAAGCAGGGAAAATTATTAACCCCATGGCCTTGGAAGGACAAATCCAAGGTGGAGTAGCTATGGGTGTGGGATATGCCCTCTTTGAACAGGTAGGTTTTTCGGAAGGTATTCCGGCAAATACAAGTCTTGCGACTTATTTGATACCTACTTGCTTAGATTCACCCCAGATAGAAACAGCAACTGTAAATGAATATGAAGAAACTGGCCCCATGGGCCTAAAGGGAGCGGCGGAGGTTGGTACAGTGGCCATTGCCCCGGCAATCACCGCGGCCATCAGTCAAGTTGTAGCGGTGCCTATTAATGAGCTTCCCGTTTGTCGGGAGAAAATAGCAAGATTCTATAGAACTAGGCAATGACCTAAAGATTAGCTTAATGTGAGGTGGTTGAAGACAAAAAACTTGGCTCCAAAGAATTTTAACTAATGAACAGAAATGGAGGAGGTTTTAGTAATGAGAATTAAGGCAAGCATACTGCTGTCAGCCCTGCTGATTATGAGCTTATTATTTAGTGGTTGTGGCAGCAAAGAAGAAAAGGCACCCCAAGAAGGTGGCAGCGAGACCAAACCCCTAAAGGTAGCCCTGATATTACCTGGCAAAATTGATGATGTTTCCTGGAACCAGGCCATGTATGAGGGTGTAAAGGCCCTGGAAGAAGAGTACAAGGGCAAAATCGAATTAACCTATACCGAACAAGTATATGAAGTTTCCAACATTGAACCTGCCCTAAGGGACTATGCGTCAGAAGGTTATGATTTGATTATTGGTCATGGTTTCCAATTTATGGAGCCAATTATCAAGGTGGCGGGAGAGTTTCCCGATACCAAATTTGCCTTAGGAACAGGCTATAAGACACTGCCTAATACCTGTGTATATGATATCCACCTGGAAGGCGGCGGATATCTCATGGGAACCCTAGCCGGACTGATGACCAAAACTAACAAGATTGGTGTTGTTGGTGGTGCTGATGTAAGTGAAATCTATCGTGGACACGAAGCGTACAAACATGCGGCCAAGCAGGTTAATCCTGATGTTCAAATCCAGGAGCTTTATACAGGTGATTGGCGTGACGCAGCCAAGGCTAAGGAAGGTGCCATCACCATGTATGATTCCGGCGTTGATGTAATTTGGCACTCCGGCGACGGTATTGGCTTAGGTACAGTGGAGGCAGCTAAACAAAAGAATCAGCTTGTTATGGGCAACGTTGCTGACCAAAATGTTTTAGCGCCAAACAATGTACTGTCCGGGGTAGTTTATAATTGGACACCCGCAGTGAAGCAGATTGTTGACGATATTTTAAATGATAACTTTACCAACCGGGATGAAAAATTCTACTGGCTCACCGTTGAAAATGGTGGAATCACCATGGCTCCTTTCCATGGTCTAGATAGCACCGTTCCCGACGAGGTTAAAGCTAAACTGACGGAAGTTAAGGAAGCTTTAGCTAAGAATGCTGTGGAAATGCCTAAGTACGAAAAATAATAAAACAGGGGGCCTGCTGGCCAGGCCCCTTTATTTTTTACCAGGGGTGAGGGCAAATTGCAATCAGTGGCTGTTGAAATGCAGGGAGTCTCAAAGGGCTTTAAGGGTTTAGTTGCTAATAACAAGGTAGACTTCAGGCTGTTAAAGGGATCAATACATGGCCTTCTGGGTGAAAATGGGGCAGGGAAAACAACCCTGATGAATATACTCTTTGGCCTCTACCAGCCGGACGAAGGGGAAATATTTGTAGATGGTTCAAAGGTCACAATAGATAAGCCCTCAAAGGCAATGGATTTAGGTATTGGCATGGTCCACCAGCACTTTATGCTGGTTAAGCCATTGTCTGTTACTCAAAATATTATGCTTGGGCTGCCCTCAAAGAAGGGACCTTTTTTAGACACAGCCAATGTTGAGACTGCATTGCTGGAGTTAGCCCGGAAATATCACTTAATGATAAATCCCAAAGCATTAATTAAAAACCTTTCTGTGGGGGAACAGCAGAGGGTGGAAATATTATCGGTTCTTTACCGGGGGGCGGAGATATTAATACTTGATGAGCCAACAGCCGTACTTACGCCCCAAGAGACAAAGGAACTATTCAATATTCTGAAGCTTATGCGGGATGATGGTAAGGCCGTGGTGCTCATTAGCCATAAACTGGAAGAAATTATTAATATTTGTGACGAGGTAACTGTATTAAGGGATGGCTGTAGAGTGGCCAATGAAAAGATAAGCTGTGAAACAACTAAAAGTCATTTAACAAACATGATGGTTGGACGGGAAGTGCTCTTTGACTTTAAAGATAGGAGTTCGGATTTTGGCCCGGACAGGCTGGTTGTAGAGAATTTGACCCTAGTTAATGAAAAAAAATTATCAATATTAAATGGTATTAATTTTTCTATCAGAGCGGGAGAAATACTGGGCTTGGCAGGAGTTGACGGGAACGGTCAAAAGGAATTGTGTGAGGTACTAACAGGCCTTAAAACTGTTTCATCAGGTAAAATAGCGCTTGATGGACAGGAATTGACAGGTAAAAAAACCAAGGATTTTATTACGGAAGGAATTGCCCATATACCTGAGGACCGGCATAAAACAGGTCTGGCTATGGGCCTTGATATAAGTTCTAATTTAATCATCAAAGAATTCAATGGGCCTCGTTTTTCAACCAAGGGTCTGTTAGACTTTAAGGCCATCAAGGATAATGCAGAGAGGTTGTTAAAAGAGTATATGATTAAGGCCAGTGGCATAGAGGCAAAGGCAAAGGATTTGTCGGGAGGGAACCAGCAGAAAATTATTCTGGCCAGGGAAATTAGTTCTTCACCCAGGGTAATCATAGCTAACCAACCAACCAGGGGCCTTGATATTGGTGCTACTATGTATGTCAGGGAAAAACTTATAGAACAAAGGGACAAAGGAGTAAGTGTTCTATTAATTTCAGCTGACCTGGAGGAAATTCTGCAGCTATCGGATCGTATAGCGGTAATATATGACGGGCAAATCAAAGGAATCTTAGACAATAAAAACGTTAGCATAGAGGAGATTGGTTTGCTGATGGCAGGCGTGGAAAGTGGGGCTGGGCAATGCAAAAAATAATTAAGCTTAGTAAAAGTGCCCTGGTCAGTATAGCCCCGGCAGTAATTACCATTGCTTTAGCTATTATGACTGGGGGGCTTTTATTACTGGTAACAGGGCAAGACCCCATAGAGGCTTTTAAAACTTTATTTTGGGGCGCCTTTGGGTCGAAAAACCGCATAGCGGAAACCCTGGTGAAGGCGACTCCCCTGATGATCATGGCTCTGGGCACATCCATAGCCTTCAAAAGCCAGCTCTGGAATATCGGAGGAGATGGACAGTTTACACTGGGGGCGGTATTTGCTGTATTTGTGGCCCTAAATCTATCCTTTATGCCAGCATTAATCCTGCTGCCCCTTTCCTTTATGGCTGCTTTTTTAGGCGGAGCCCTATGGGGAGGTTTGGCAGGAGCTTTAAGGGCCAAGTTTAATGCCAATGAAGTTATTACCACCCTAATGCTCAACTACATAGCTGTTTATTTGTTATCCTGGCTCATCCGGGGGCCTATGATTGATCCTAAGGGGCAAGGCTTTCCCCAAACAGAGCTAATCGGTGAAGCCATCAGGCTGCCCATACTATTAAGTGGGACTAGATTGCATCTAGGTATCTTGGTAGCTCTACTAATCATCCTGGCCGGCTACTTCTTCTGGCGCTCTTCCCTGGGCTTTCGGGTCAAACTGGTGGGTGAGGGGCCGGATGTGGCCAGTTACAGTGGCATTCAAATTTCCAAAACAATCGTGCTGGTCATGTTCATATCTTCAGGTTTGGCAGGGCTGGCCGGTTGGAGTGAAGTTTTCGGCATCCATTACCGATTAATTGATGATATTGCCATCGGTTACGGTAGTTTGGCCATAGTTGTGGCACTGCTTGGGGGACTAAATCCCCTTGGTATCATGGTATCCTCTTTTTTCTTTGCTGCCCTGATGGTTGGGGGGAGCACCATGCAGCGTATGGTGGGGGTGCCCTTTTCCTTGGTAAATGTAATCCAGGGATTGGTTATTATCTTTGTAATTAGCCGGATAATTTACACCCAATGGAGGGATAGGCATGCTGTCGGAATTATTAACACAGGGGTTTCTGATAAGTCTACTGGCAGGAGCAATTAGAACAAGTGCGCCGATTCTTCTGGCTGCCCTGGGGGATATCTTTACACAACGCTCAGGCATACTTAATCTTGGCTTAGAAGGCATTATGCTTATGGGTGCCCTGGGTGGTTTTGTAGGTGCATATTTTTCGGGAAGTTTGTGGGTAGGTGTTTTACTGGCAATTATTACGGGAATTTTATTCTCCCTTATTATGGGTTTTTTAAGCATAACGGTGAAGGCTAATCAAGTAATTGCCGGCACCGCCCTGACGATCCTGGGCACCGGGTTGTCTGCTTATTTATACCGCAGTATTTTTGGGGTGCAAAAACTACCGCCTCAAATTGAATCCTTCCAGGCCATCAAGGTACCTCTGTTAAGCGACATACCCCTATTTGGCCCGATCTTGTTTGAACATAATATCCTTGTGTATCTAACACTGATCCTTGTAGTTGTGACCTATATTGTGCTGGAGAAAACCACCTTTGGCTTAAAGGTTCGGGCGGTGGGCGAACATCCACGGGCGGCCGATTCCAAGGGCATCAATGTATCCTTAATTCGCTATCTATGCGTGATGATAGGGGGAGCCTGTGCGGGTTTGGGAGGCGCCTTTTTATCCATAGGGCTTATGAATACCTTTTTGGACCAAATGGTTTCAGGCAGGGGTTTTATTGCCGTAGCAGTGGTGATATTTGCCCGCTGGAACCCCTATAGAGCCTTAGGTGCAGCCCTGCTTTTTGGAGGTGCCAATGCTCTACAGCTAAAACTGCAGGCTATTGGGGTACCGGTACCCCATCAATTGCTGCTTGCCTTACCCTATATTTTAACTGTCCTGGTTCTCATAAGTGTTTCCAAGAAAGCTGAATTTCCCGCTGCCTATACATTGCCCTATTCCAGGGCTGAACGATAAGAAAGAGGGTTATGAACGGTGAGGTGTAGAGCTTTCCAAAGGATTATTATATTTACCCTGCTTATACTGTTGACAGGAGGTATATATACCTTTTCGCCTGGAGAAAGGCAGGCTGTTAAGCGGACCCAAGGGTTTATAGATGCTGTCAATGAAAACCGGCCTGGTGATGTTTATAAATACTTAACACCTGAGTTGAGAAATGGCATCAGCAAAGAAGCTTTTATAGAGAACTTTAAGAAAGAAAGAAGTTACCCCTATTTAACTCCCCTCTATTTTTACCTGGATGAGGTGAAGCTTTCCCCTGACGGGAAAGGGGGGGAAGCCATTGTTACAGTAGCGGCCAGACTTCCCGGTGAAAAAATGCATTTTAATCTAACCTACCATGGAGGCAAGTATTATGTGGAGGCCTTTAAGGATATTGTGGATGGAACTTACATAGAAAAGTTTAGCAGGCTTTAGGTTTGGTTACCTAACATTAAATTGATGACAGCAATAGACCCTGAGACTCCCACAAAAGAGTCAGGGTCTTTTTGTCTCCTTGACAGCAATATTGAATTAGTGTACTATACAACTATAACACCAATACAATAGTACAGTGTGGGGAGGAAGAAAATGAACGCCTGGTGGAATCTAGTAAAAAAAGAATATCGCATGGAACGAAATCTGGTGGCTGTTTTGTTAGGCATGCTGATTATTGGCGGACTTTGGGCAATGTTTTATAATCGTGATAGCTTGGGGATTATTATGGCCCCGGCATCCATGCTATTGATCACCGCCACCTTTGTGCCGGCAATACTCATGCTAAAAAGTATTAACGGTGAAGTTAAGCAAACGCCCCATCTATGGCTACATTGTCCATATCCGGCCTGGATGCTGCTTTCGGCTAAACTTGTAGTGGCAATGGCTGCAATGCTTGCCGTATTGGCGGTGGATGCCCTATTTGTTTACCTTACAATTGTTTTTATCTCTGAGGAAATAGGTGTAAGCACGGGGAATTTAGTATTATTCGCAACGGAGGTTGGGTCCTATTTAGGTCTTGCCATTATCGGTCTCAGCATTTATATGGCCGCCTGGAGTTCCCTGGTGGTGGTTGCAACTGCCAGTGTCCGCAGCATATTTGGGAGATTTAACTGGTTGGCAGGGCTTGGAATTTTCTTTCTGGCCACCTGGGGTGTTGGCAAATTCCATCATACCTGGTTCTATGATAGGTTAACCAAGTGGGGTGCCTTCAAAATTAATTTAATAACAGCAGATCAGGTTTTACCGGCGGCCCAACATATAGGTGCTATGGAAATTTATGCGGGCCAAATCATACTGCCATTAATAGTAGCCATGGCTGTCTTTGCCCTGTCTGCCTGGCTGCTGGACAATAAGGTCGAGGTGTAGGCCATGGTACAATCCTTTAATAACAACCAGCCTATCTATCTGCAAATCATCCAGCGCCTCTGCCGTCAAATAATACGGGGTGAACTGGAGGCCGGGGATAAATTGCCCTCTGTACGGGAATTAGCAGTACAAATGGGTGTTAATCCAAATACAGCCCAGCGGGTTTATGCGGAAATGGAGCGTTTAGAGGTGGCGGAAACTAGAAGGGGACTTGGAACCTTTATCACCGAGAAGGAAGAACGATTAAGGCGACTTAGGGAAGAGTTAATGAATGAGCAGATTGAAGGATTTATAGCTGATATGAAGGAAATGGGCTTTACTGCTCCTGAGATAGTAGAAGGGGTTAAAAAATCTTTGGATCATGTATAAGGGGTGAATAAATATGGCTGAGCATATAATTCAATTTAGCAATGTTAGGAAAAGATATCTTAGACAGGTGGCCTTAGATGATGTCACCCTTAGTCTGCCCCAGGGCAAGATTATTGGTCTGGTAGGACCAAATGGCAGCGGCAAATCTACCCTGTTAAAGTTAACCGCCGGCTTGGTTCGCCCCAGCAGCGGTTCTGTAAAGGTAAATGGCAAAGAGGTTAACCGAATGATTGCATCGGAAGTTTCGTATCTATCGGAATTAGATGTACTTTACCCTTTCTATACCGTCAAAGAAACCATTGATTTCAATGCAGGACTATTTGCTGATTTCGATGTGGCAAAGGCCCAGGAGATGTTAACCTTTATGCAGCTGGACCCGGATAAAAAAGTAAAGGCTTTATCGAAAGGTAATAGGGGCAGGCTAAAAATTATTCTCACCCTAGCTAGAAAAGTTCCGCTAATCCTCATGGATGAACCCCTGTCCGGTCTAGATCCTCTTGTTAGGGATTCTATCATCAAGTCCTTAATTTCCTATCTGGATTTAGAACAGCAGACAGTGGTTATGACTACCCATGAGGTTACAGAAGTAGAGCCAATCCTAGACATGGTTGTAGCGGTGCAAAATGGGCAGATACGTGGAATGGCCGAGGTAGACGAAATAAGAAGCACCCATGGGCAGAATCTGGTGGAGTGGATGAAGGAAAATCTAGCTTAAGGAAAAAGGGTGTCGTAAAACTACTTTTTAGTAGTTAAACGACACCCCTTTTTCGGCTTGGTAAAATTATATTTTAATGAGAGCAGGAAGAAACGTACCTTAGTACTTTATTACAAAAGAAAAAGTAGTTTATTGTTACATGTATACAAAGGATTATTGATTAATGTGTAGAAATTTATAAAAAAAGTTGGTAAAATAGCTTTTACCTTTATTTAATTAATATAAAATTGGGCAAGCTGTACGGAGTTGTATTAGTTTGCAGGGCGTGGAGGCCTTTTAGTTTTAAAACTAAAAGGCCTCTTTTCATTTTTCTAGGGTCAATTTACGGAATTAACCATAGGGGGTTGCAAAATGGGGATCACTGTAAGGCAAGCTTTGGAGATTAGTGCTTTGAAGGAAGCTAAGGTAGTCGGTGGTCATCAAGGATTAGATAACGTGGTCACTTTTGTCAACATTATGGAAGTGCCTGAAGTGGCAAAGTGGATGAAGGGCGGAGAGCTTCTAGTAACCGCTGGTTTTACCCTTAGGGATAATGCAGAGCTGCGGAAAAGCCTAATAGGGCAATTGGCCCAACGGGGTGTAGCTGCCTTTGGCATAAAGCCGGGACAATATTTTGATCAGGTTCCTGAGGATATGATTGAGCGTGCCAACGAAGTTGGACTTCCGTTAATTGAATTGCCCCAGGATGTACCATACATGGATTTCATGATTCCTATTTATGAAGTGCTGATTAATGATCAGTTTTGCCTATTGAAAAAGTCCGAAGAAATCCATAACAGGCTGATAGAAGTAGTTTTAAAGGGACAAGGATTACCTAGTATTTCCCAAACCCTTTCTCAGTTGGCGGGGAATCCGGTACTGATTGCTGACCGTGCGGGTAATGTATTAGCCAACACCTGGCCTGCCTTTGGGGAGTGCGAGTTCATAGAAAACTGGGATGGGGCCATTCTAACTCATTTAGAGGAGAATAGGGGGGATTTTTCTTCCCTAAAACCACACAGGTGGCACAAAGTGGAGTTAACCATTGGTGATATAAAAAGAGATTTAGTCATTGCACCTGTGAAAATAAATGGTAATCTTCAGGGCTACTTGGCCATTTTGGAAATCTGCCGGGTCTTGGATGAACAGGATTTGAGGGCTTTAGAACATGCTTCAACCATAGTTGCCCTGGATTTTGTCAAAGAAAAGGCTGTTTTCGAAGCAGAACGTCAAATACGGGGAGAACTCCTGGAAGATTTGATCGGGGGCAATTTCCAATATGATGAGGCAGTGATAAAAAGGGCCAGCTATTTAAATTTTAATATTAATACCCGCCTAGTGGTTTTTGTGCTGGATATTGATGGCTTTGAAAGTTATCTAATGTATAAAGCTAAGCGGGATGAAGGCTATGTTCAGGAACTCAAGGCAGAAATTCTTCAACTGGTGCACAATGCCCTTTTGGATTATCCCGGGGGTGCCATGTTGTTAGCCAAGAGTGATAGTGTAACGGGTTTAGTGCATTTACCTAGCCGTAATGAACTAGCAGTACTGACTAAAAAATTTAACGAGATTATTTCTAAAATGGCAGCTAAATTGCCAAAGCTTGAAATTTCCGCTGGCATAGGCAGGCCCTTTACAGGAGTGCGCAATGTTAAATATTCCTATGATGAGGCTTTGGCTTCCCTGCGTATAGGGCGGTCTATGCAGGGGTTGTCCAAAATAACCTTCTTTGAGGAATTAGGCCCGTACCGCTTTTTGTATGAACTAAAGGATTCTCTGGCCATGCAGGATTTTTACCAAGAGACCCTGGGGAAGCTAATTACCTATGATGGGCAAAACAATACGGAATTGATGAAAACGCTATTTTACTATTTTAAGCATGATTGCAATTTGCGAGTAACTTCAGAAAACCTTTATATACATAAAAACTCAGTGATTTACCGGATAAAAAAAATTGAAGAAATTACCGGGCTAAATTTAAATAATCCCGATGAACGTTTTAATCTGCAATTGAGTATGAAGCTTAGTCAGTTTGTTGATGAACAGAGCACCACCAATACAGCAGCCCTTGGCACTGTCCAAACGAAACAAAAGTGGCAATTAAGGATTGGTTAAACGGTCCAAAGGAAGGTGTTACGTTGATACAGAACACTAACTAGGAAAGAAGCTGTTGAACTTTTGAACATTTAGAGTCAAAAGCAACACATCTCTTTTTCAGACTATTAATAAATCCTAATTGTCGAAAGGTGGAAAAAGTTTATGGCTAATTTGAAGGTTAATTATGCAGGAATTGAGTTTAAAAATCCCCTGGTTTTGTCTTCTGCCACTCCTGGCTGGGACGGGGAGGGTATGAAGAGGGCAGGACTGGCAGGTATAGGTGGTGTAATACCCAAAACCATTGGCCCCCTGCAGGATTGGGCAGCCCACCCCTGCAATGGCAGACTCCAATTAATCAGGCAAAATGGCAAGCCCTTTGGCATGGTTAATTTAGAATTGTTCACCACCAAGACCAGGGAAGATTGGACTAATAAGGACCTGGCCATCGCTAAGGAGGGTGGGGCCACCATGCAGGTAAGTGTCCTTGCCATGCCCCAGCCCGAAGAGACAGCCCAACTAATAGAGGAAATTCAGGCCACCGGCTTAGTGGATCTTTTGGAACTAAATGTTTCTTGTCCTATGCCCGCCTCAACCGTTGGTATGCATATCGGTAAAAGTGCGGAGCTGACCTACCAGCAGACCAAACTGGCTAAGGGTGCGGCCAAGATTCCCTTGACCGTTAAATTGACACCCAATGTAGCGGACATGGTGGAAATCGCGCAGGCTGCCAAGGAAGCAGGGGCTGCCGGAGTAACCATCAGCAACTCTGTACGCTCCTTTGCCGGGGTAGATATAGAAACGGGCATCCCACTCTTACGGGCTTACGGTGGCTATACCGGCCCGGCCATTAAGCCCATTGTTATGCGGCATCTTTCGGAAGTTGCCCGGAATGTGGATATCCCTATCTCCGCGGTGGGAGGTGTCATGAGTTTTAAAGAGATTGTTGAATATATCATGTTGGGCGCCTCCACAGTACAAACCTGTACCGCAGTAATGTGGAACGGCTATGAAGTTATTCCCAAGCTGCTTAAAGATCTGGATAACTGGATGGATGCCAAGGGCTATAAATCCCTGGAGGAAATTCGCGGTATCGCTTTACCACACATCACCACTGTGGAAGACCTGGCCAAGCTGCCAGCTAAATATGCCAGCATTGATGCTGATAAGTGTACAAACTGCGGCATCTGTAAAAAAGTTTGTTTCTATCGGGCTATTACTGCCGGGGATACAGCACATTATGTTACCCAGTCCAATTGTGACGGCTGCGGACTATGTGCCCAGTGGTGCCCCACCGGCTCCATCGAACTTCGGTAGGCAGCACTATACCATTGAGAGAGTGTGAAGGGGGCTAAAGTGTTAATCCGTAAATTAGAGACAAAGGAGAGAGGAGAATATGCGTTTTAAAACTTTAACTCCCAGTAATTCTTCTGAGGCTTTGGAAATATTGAAAAACAACCAGGGGGCAATGATTCCGGTAGCCGGGGGAACCAACATACTTGTGGATCTACATCGTGCAAAAATTAAACCTGAGGCTCTAGTGGATTTGTCGAGATTAAATGAGTGGAAGGAAATAAGTTTGCATCAAGAGGTACTGGAAATCGGCTCCTTGGTAACCCATGCTGATCTGACTAATGCACCTTGTTTAAAGGGACCCTATGCTGCCCTTAGCGCCGCCGCTGGGATGGTTGGGGGGCCGCAAATTAGAAACAGGGGAACCCTGGCGGGTAATTTGCAGAGTGCTTCCCCTGCCGCTGATACAGTTACACCATTAATGGCCCTGGGAGCGGTTTTGAGCCTAGTGAGTGTCAAGGGTGAACGGGAGGTAGAGGCGGATGAATTCTTCACCGGACCGGGTAAAACAGTGAAGCAAAGGGATGAGCTCATCAGCAAGGTTAGGATAAAAGCAAACCCTGCTGCTAGATCGGTTTTTTATAAAATCGGCAAAAGAAATGCCATGGCCATATCGTTAATTAATTTGGCTGCCTGTATAGAGTTAGATTCCCAGGGTAAATGCGTCAAGGTAGGTATTGCCCTGGGAGCTGTGGCTCCCACTCCCGTCAGGGCTAAGCAAGTGGAGGATTATTTATTAGGGAAGAAGCTAGATGAAGCTGCCATTAGGGAAGCCCAGAAAATTATAGCGGGGGATATTTCTCCAATAAGTGATATTAGGGCTACTGCTGAACACCGTAGGCATCTGGCAGAAGTACTTGTTAAGCGGGCTTTAGAAGCCTTGTGCCATGGGGAGGAGGAATAAAAATGGCTCTTATAGCTTTAGACTTGACGGTTAATGGCAAGCAGACCCAGGTGCAGGTGGAAGAAGATAAAAATTTGCTCTATTTAATCAGGGAGGTATTGGGACTAAAAGGGGCCAAGGAAGGCTGCGGCGAGGGGGACTGTGGAGCTTGTACCGTGATCCTGGATGGTAAGGCGGTTAACTCTTGCCTGGTGTTGGCGGTACAGGCCCAGGGCAAGGAACTGGTCACCATTGAAGGCTTAGGCAGACCGGATAATCCCCATCCCCTGCAAAGGGCCTTTGTGGAGGAAGGTGCCATCCAGTGTGGTTATTGTACCCCGGGCATGATTTTATCAGCCAAGGCGTTATTAGATTACAATCCATCTCCCACTGGATCGGAAATTCGCACAGCAATGTCGGGCAATCTCTGCCGCTGTACAGGTTACCAAAAGATAATTCGAGCAGTGCAAAAGGCAAGTAATAGTATGGCTGAAGGAAAGGAGGTACTGTAATTGATGGGATTAAAAACGGTCGGTCAACGGGTTCCCAGGGTTGATGGACTAACGAAGGCTGTTGGTCAGGCTGTATATGCCGGTGATATGGAAATGCCAGGCATGCTTTATGGGAAAGCACTGAGGAGTGCCTATGCCCATGCAAAAATTCTATCAATAGATACTTCCTCTGCAGAAAAAATACCCGGGGTTCATGTTGTGTTGACTGCAAAGGATATTCCGGGGATTAATAAATTCGGGTTGGCCATCCTGGATCAGCCGGTTTTGGCTGCTGATAAAGTGCGTATGCGTGGCGATGCCATTGCTTTAGTTGCGGCAGAGTCAGGGGATATAGCTGAGGAGGCCTTGCAAGCAATAAAGGTTTCTTACGAGGAATTGCCCGGTATTTATACCATAGAGGCTGGTTTGGCTGATAATGCTCCGCTGATTCATGAAGAGATGGGGACAAATCTTTTACAGCATACTAAAGTTCGTAAGGGAAATATTCAGGAGGGATTCGCCCGGGCGGATGTGGTTGTGGAAAACACCTATTATACCCAGCGGGCTGAACATGCTTACCTGGAACCCGAAACCTCCCTGGCAACCATAGATGTAAGCGGCAATGTAACCATTTGGACCTCTACCCAGTATGTTTTTAGGGATCGGAGACAAATAGCACCCGTCTTGGGTATTCCCACCAACAGGGTCAGGGTTATTCAGGCTGCCACCGGGGGTGCCTTTGGCGGCAAGGACGATATTACCACGGAAATACAAGCGGGATTATTGGCCTTAAAAACTAAGCGCCCCGTTAGGGTTACCTGGAGCAGGGCAGAGTCCATGGTTTGTTCTACAAAGAGGCACCCGATGAAGATCTGGTGTAAAACCGGGGCTACTAAGGATGGGAGACTGGTGGCCTTAGAGGGGACGGTTTACAGTGATAAAGGGGCATATTGTTCAATCGGACATTTTATCACTAAGAAAGCGGGCTTACACTTATCCGGTCCCTATCACATACCTCATATAAGTGTTGACACTTTTGCAGTATATACCAACAATACGGTTTCCGGGCCCTTCAGGGGTTTTGGCATCTTGCAGTCTGCCCTTGCCCATGAAAGCCAGATGGACATGCTGGCAGAAAGGCTGGGTATGTCTCCCTGGGAAATTAGAATGTTGAATGCCCTGAGACCGGGGCTAAGCAACGCGACCGGGCAGGTCTTTGATTCCAGCGTCGGTATTTACGATACCTTAGTTAAGGCAAAGGAATACTTGGACCGGCAAGGGGGTGCCGAAGAATGAAAAAGAGGGGTAGAGGTATTGGATGTAATTTATATGGAGTAGGCTTTGGATTCAATCGCCCGGACCATTCCTCGGCCTATGTGGAGATTGCCGATGATGGAAGTGTGACCTTGCTAAGCGGCTGCAGTGAAATAGGCCAGGGCTCAGACACGGTACTCTGTCAAATTGCCGCTGAGGAATTGGGTATCCCCTTTGAATGGGTAAGAATTATTAGTGGGGATTCAGGAGTTACACCTGACGGTGGCCCCAGCACTGCCAGTCGACAAACTTACGTTTCGGGAAATGCCGTGAAAAAGGCGGCAGAGGATGCAAAAAGCCATATGATTCAATTAGCCTCTGAAATTCTGAAATGCACCATTGAAGAACTGATGGTGGCAAATCAAAGGATTACATCTATAAAGGATGAGCATAAAACTATTGCCTTTGCCACGGTGGCCTCGGAAGCTCACAAAAGGGGGAAACCCTTTATCGGCCACGGCTGGCATGATAACACCACCAGTGACGTTGACCCGGAAACCAACCAGGGGGATGCCTATTCCACCTATATTTATGCTACCCAGGTTGCTGATGTGGAGGTGGATACTGAGACGGGTGAGGTAAAGGTTTTACAAGTGGTTGCTGCCCATGATTGTGGCCGTGCCATTAATCCCCAGCTAGTTGAAGCGCAAATTGAAGGTGCAGTGGCTCAGGGGCTGGGTTACGCCCTTATGGAAGAAGTCATTCTTAATGATGGCAGGACCTTGACGCCCACCTTTGCTGAATTTTTGATACCAACCAGTTTAGATGTGCCTGAAGTTATTCCTATTATCGTAGAGGACTTGGAATATCAAGGCCCCTTCCAAGCAAAAGGAGTTGGCGAAGGGGCAATCATCCCGACTGCAGCGGCCATAATTAATGCAATTTATGATGCTGTGGGCGTTCGAATAAATAGTCTTCCGGCAACACCGGACAAAATCTTAGCACTATTAAAAGGGAAGGAAATGTAAAAATCGGGGGTGACACTGGGTAAATATTTTCGTGTAATTAAAGCTAATCAATAATATGGGGAGGTTTTAGTATGAAAAAAATAAAGAACAAAATATTAGCAGTTATGGTGATATGTATTTTTGCACTGGCTACTCTTGCGGGCTGCGGTGGTGCCAAGGAGAGTTCAGAGGACAAGGGTCAAGGCAATGAAGAGACTCCAAAAAAGATTGTGTTAAAGTTAGGCCATGACCATACCACTAGCTCACCCTTTCAGAAATCTGCTCTAAAGTTTAAAGAGCTAATCGAAGAAAGATCCAATGGCAGGATAGAAGTTCAAATCTACCCAGCTCAGCAACTAGGAAGCTCCAGGGAAATGATTGAAGGTATGCAGATGGGTACTGTTGAGATGACTTTATTACCCACCGCTAAGTTTGGTGGTTTTGACCAAAGACTTACCATGGTTGATCTTCCCTTCCTGTTCCCGGATGAAGACGTCCTCTGGAAGGTGCTAGATGGCGAAATCGGCAATGAGATTATGAGCGGCTTGGACGATATTGGTATCAAAGGGATCTCCTTTTACGCAGAGGGCTTTAAGGCCTTTACTTCCAACAAGGAAATACATCTGCCCCAGGATTTTAAAGGTCTAAAGATACGCACCATGGAAGCTCCCGTGATCATGTCCCAATACAAGGCCTGGGGTGCAAATCCTGTACCCATCGATTTTGCCGAAGTATACAATTCCCTACAGCAGGGTGTGGTGGATGGACAAGAAAACCCCTACCTCAGTATCCACGACATGAAATTCTACGAGGTACAAAAGTACATGACCGTCGGGGATCATGCATACCTGTCCTATTTCATGAGTGTCAGCAAGAAATGGTATGACAGCTTGCCCGAAGATTTACAGAAACTTATCTATGATACAGGCAGGGAAGTGGCAGAATCTCATAAAGGCTTAATGGCAGAGGCTAACGATGGCTACGTGAAAAACATCAAGGATTCCGGCACCATTGTTTATGAGCTTACTCCAGAAGAAAGGGAAGCATTCCGTAAGGCCAGTGAGCCTGTATATGATGAGTTTAAAGACAAAATCGGTGCTGATTTAATGGATAGAACCTTGAAATTCATCCAAGAAAATAGTAAATAAACTGTACTTAGCGGTTTAGAGCCCCAGTTACAATGAGCTAGTTAATTAAACTCCCAAAGAAAATCAGAAGCATAGTAAGAGGGGGTAGGTTTCATACCTTCTCTTACTATTTTAGGAGGAATCTTATGTCTAAGTTTGACAAGGCTTTAACAGCCATAGAAGAAACTGTGAATGGTGCTCTCCTCCTCTCAGCAACACTATTGCTTTTTATTAATGTTATTTTAAGGTACGTCTTTACAAGTTCTACTACCTGGGCCGAAGAGGCCATTAGATATGCAATTGTATGGGTCACCTTCTTTGGCGCCAGCCTTTGTGCCAGGAATAAGATGCACGTAGGAATTGACATTTTTATTCAAATGGCCCCTCCATTAATAAAAAAGTGTTTGCTGGCCTTTGCCCAGCTTACTGCAGCCTTTTTTACCGCCTTCATAACTTATTTCGGCTGGGTGTCAACGGAGCTTGTCATTGAGACAGCTCAGAAGAGTCCGGCAATGTTGATGCCCATGTGGATAGTTTACATTTCTATGCCCCTGGGCAGTGCACTTATGACCATTCGATTTGTGGCAGCGGCAGTGGCTATCTTGAGGGATAAAACAACTGGGGCAGAGGTTAAAAATGAGGATGCGGTTGATATATCCAGACTATAGAAGGGGGCTGATAAAATGATTACATTTTTATTTATATTGCTGTTTGCCTTGCTTTTCCTAGGTTCCCCTGTATTTATTGCCCTTAGCTTAGCCTCCTTGCTAACCTTTATTGTTTATACAGATATGCCTCTACAGGTAATAACCCAACGAATGATAGGTGGCATTGATAAGTTTGCTTTAATGTCCATCCCTTTCTTTATTCTAGGGGCCAATGTCATGAAAATGGGTGGCATAGCTAAAAGGATCCTTGATTGGGCCCACACCCTAGTGGGGGGGTTAAGGGGAGGCTTGGCCTTGACCACCGAAGTGGCCTGTATGTTCTTTGGTGCGGTCTCAGGCTCATCCCCTGCCACAGTAGTGGCCATCGGTGGCCTAATGTATCCGGCCCTAAAGGCAAAAATGTATGACAGAGGGTTTTCTGTAGGGTTGATAACTGCCAGTGGTTCTGTTGCCCTGCTCATACCACCAAGTATTAGTGCAATCATTTATGGGGCGGTAACGGGTGTCTCGGTTGGCGCCCTCTTTATGGCTGGTCTGGGGGCAGGTATTCTTTATGGGGTAGTTTATTTAATATACTGCTACTGGTATGCCCGGAAATCAGGTGTTCCTGTTGATGAAAGGGCCTCCTTTCAAGATAAGATCAAAGCCACCAAGGAAGCCAGCTGGGCCTTGGGGATTCCCATTATTATCCTGGGTGGAATTTATCTTGGTATTTTTACGCCCACCGAGGCTTCCGGCATTGCGGCAGTCTATGCCATTTTTGTCAGCATGTTCATTTATAAGGAAATGGATTTGAAAAAGCTCTACAAAACATGCATAGTCTCTGCAGAATCAACTGCCCAGGTTATGATTCTATTGGCAGCCGCCTCGGTCTTTAGCTGGATATTGACAGTGGGCCAAGTACCACAGAATTTAGCCCAGTACATAGCCGACAGTAATTTTGGGCCAATTGCCTTTCTAATGATGCTGAACCTTATCTTAATCATTGCAGGAATGTTTATTGATGGCTCCTCAGCCATTATCATTATTGCCCCACTGGTTTATCCATTGGCCATGCAACTGGGAATAGATCCGGTTCACCTGGGAGTTATTATGGTTGCCAATGCTTCCATCGGGATGTTTACCCCACCCTTTGGACTCAACCTATTTGTTGCCCAGTCGGCCACCGGTGAAAATATGATGAATATTATGAAGGGAATAATGCCCTTCGTTATTATCAGTTTGGCGGCTCTGCTGCTGATTACTTATTTGCCGGACATTTCACTATTTATACCACGCATGGTTTATGGACTATAACTTAAAGACATCAAAGGAGATGGAATAATGGACAACAGGAAGATACCCTTCGGACCTACCTATGAAGAAATGCTGCACCCGGAGAAGATAGATCCCCAAATCCGTGAGCGGGCCTCAAAGGCCATTCAGGAAAATGAAATGGACCCCATTAATCTATTTAATATTACCTGGAAGGACGAGAGCAATCAGGTAAGAAAAATAGTGTTGCCCAAGGAACTAACCAATGTGGATGCCAACATCGTAGTGCTGCTGGGAACCTATTTCCCCTCGGGATCACACAAGGTTGGACCAGCCTATTCCACCCTTATTGAGGGATGCGTCGACGGAGAGATTGTTCCCGGTGATCATACTATACTTGGGCCATCTACCGGCAACTTTGGAATTGGTGTAGCCTACATCTGCAATTTAATGGGATATAAATCCGTTGTGATCATGCCGGACAACATGAGCAAGGAACGCTATGAGCGGATTAGAAAGTATGGGGCCGAATTGGATTTAACCCCTGGAACCGAGTCAGATGTTATCCTAACCCTGCAGAGAACCTACGAGCTGAAAAAGGACCCTCGAAATAAACCCCTAGCCCAGTTTGAACTGATGCCTAATTATCGCTTCCACCGTTATGTTACAGGTAATAGCGCCATTGAGGCTGTCAAGGGCATTGGCAACGGACGAATTGCCTGCTTCACCTCGGCGCCCGGTTCGGCCGGAACCCTGGCAGCGGGGGACCAGATTAAGGCTGTTTTTCCAGAGGCAAAGATAGCGGCCCTAGAACCTTACGAATGTTCAACCTTGGCCAACGGAGGCCTGGGCCAGCACAGAATCGAAGGCATCGGGGACAAAATGTGCACCTTGATTCATAACGTACTAACCACCGATTTTGTTACCTTGATTAAAGATGATGACTGTGTTCGGGGCCTTAAATTACTTCAAGATGGTACCGATGTTCTGGTGAGTGCCGGAATATCCCCTGAAGTGGCGGAAAGTCTAAAGAATTTGTTTGGTGTTTCTGGAATTTGCAACATCCTTGGGGCTATTAAAATGGCCAGACATCTACGCCTGGGTCCCGATGACAATGTGGTAACCATTGCTACCGACGGTTTTGATCGCTACCCTTCAGTGCTGGAGGACTTGGGAAAACGTAATCTGGAGCTGGAAAATTATGTTTTGGCAAGATGGCTTAAGGATATATTCCAAGCTGAGGACGAAAAATATATTTATGATTTCAGAAGAGGGGATAGGAAAGAACAACTCTTCAAGCAAAAGGAAAAGGATTGGCTGCCCTTTGGCTATAAGAAGGAATACCTGGACGAAATGAGAAGTATGGATTTTTGGGATGCTGAGTATGACCTGTGCAAAAAGTATGACGAGAAGATTAGTCAAAGCCGATAAGTCACCTATCTTTGAGGAAGAACAGTTATGTAACCTAGCTAAAAAATGTCCTCGCTCTAAGAAGCAAGGACATTTTTTAGCGTATCTGAATTATTTATATGTTTGTGCTTTTTTGCCTTAATCCGTTTGACACCATTCCAGAATGGTATGGGCTAAGATTTTTGTGCTTTGAATTAAATCCTCTATGTTAACCCATTCGTTATTGGCATGCATCTGCTCGGTCAAGCCTGGTCCAAAAATCACCGTAGGGGTATCGCCATAGCAGTTCATGAAGCGAATATCTGCTGCCCCTTCACGACCGCTTACAACTGGTTCCTTGCCCATGACCTTAATAAAGCTCTGATTGAGGGTTTGTACAATGGGGCTGTCCACTGGAATCTCTGATGGCTCAGCAAAATATCCGGTAAAGATGACTTCTGGAGGATGTTCCTTCAACCAGGGGTCCCTGGATACCTTCTCGCAAATAAACTGGACAAACTCCTCTTTTACTGCAGCCGAATCCTCTCCCGGAACGGTAGCCATGGAGCCCTTCAGTAGGCAGCTGTCCGGGAAGGCGCTGTGGTAGGAGCCGCTCTCAAATACCCCCACCATACAGGGAATAGCACCGAGAATGTCTGGATACAAGGGATGGCTAATGCGATTGACCCGCACTCCCTCAAATTCGGATACTGCCTGGGTAACCAGGTAGCCCTTCTCAATGGCGTTAACTCCCTCCCAGCGGCGCTGGATGCCTGCGGCCTTGCCCTGTACCTTGATCTCAAACCAAATGCGACCAATGGAGCCTGGCTGTACCCTCATGCTGGAGGTTTCACAGCAAATCCCCCCATCAGCTTTGTAACCCTTCATCACACAGGCCAGGGTGCCATTGCCGGAAAGCTCTTCATCCATGGTATATTCTAAAATGACGTCTCCCCGCAACTTGATACCTGAGTCCAAAATGGCCTTTACAGCCATGGTCATGGCAGCGAGTCCCGATTTCATATCCGAAGCGCCACGTCCATAGAGGCGTCCATCGGCAATGTCACCGGACCAGCTGCCGTGCTGCCAGCTTTCCGGCGCACCGGCGGGAATTACGTCAACGTGCCCGTTAAAGAGTAAAGACTTTCCTCCCCCTGTACCCTTTAATGTTCCAACCACGTTGGGACGTCCCTCATAGCCCTGGGAGACCTCAACAAAGGCGGGATGCTGCCTTAATTCCTCAAGGGATGGCTCAAAAACATCAACTTCCAGACCCATTTCCTGCAACTTCCCGGCAATAAATTCCTGTATGGGTCCTTCTTCTCCGGTAACACTGGGAATTTTAATCAGTTCTTGAAGAAAGGTAA
Source organism: Desulforamulus aquiferis (assembly GCF_030577015.1). Lineage (NCBI taxonomy): Bacteria > Bacillati > Bacillota > Clostridia > Eubacteriales > Peptococcaceae > Desulforamulus > Desulforamulus aquiferis. The sequence continues at coordinate 128,722 of NZ_JARPTC010000001.1, forward strand.
CGATGGTTGAATGGTTTTGTTCTATCCACTGGTCTATGAGTTGACCTTTATCCATAGGTTGGTGGCCCCTTTCAATTAAATATTTTTAGATGGTTTCATTAAAAAGAATCCATAGTCGTTATTTTGTTGATAGTATCTATATTCGAATTTTCGCTAAAGGCAGGTGTTACCCCTTTGTACCATTGGTACAGTTTGAACTGTGAGTCTTTTAGAAGCTGCAATTTACAACTATTTATAATGACAAGGAGTTAGTTTACCATTTATTATAAAAGTAGGGATATTTTAATTGAATTAGACTGGAGGAGTATATGGCTAACCTTGAGAATTTACTTAATAAGAAAATTGCAGCCTGTATCACCAGAAAAGAAGATTTTCCGGAGGCCCTCAGCCATCCCAACATAAAAGTTATATTTGCTTTGAAGGGCAGTATAAATTATCTGCCGAGCCTTATAAAAAAGTCTGCTGAAGCGGGCAAATTTCTCATTGTTCATTTGGATTTGTTTGAGGGCATCGGTAAAGACCAGGAGGGAATTCACTTCTTGGCCAGGTTGGGCCTAACCGGCATAGTAACAACAAAATCAAACCTGATTAAGTTCGGCAGGGCAGAAGGGATGATTACAGTACAGCGGATTTTTGTGGTTGACTCGGAGTCCCTAAAAACTGCTATCAAGGTTGCTAAGCAAATCCGTCCCCATGCCATAGAGGTTCTACCATCCACAATCCCGGCCTATGTAATTCAAGAATTACAGCAGTCCCTAAATATTCCCATCTTGGCCGGCGGGTTTGTTAGAACGGAGGCAGATGTTCATGAAGCCCTGTCAAAGGGCGTCACAGCCATAAGCACCAGCCTTCGCAAATTGTGGAATTTAAAGCTTGGCTAGTTAATGAGTTAATTTACATACCGCTGGCAACTCGGTATTTTAAATGAACAAACTTATCTAATTTAAAAACCTGAGAGAAGTGAACCTGTTGGAAATATTTTTTCATATTTTATATAACAATGTAGTTCCTCTTTTTATAATGATTTTGATCGGGATGGCAGTACAAAAGAAATATCACCTTGATGTAAAAATACTTACAAGGCTGCTATTCACTATCTATATGCCGGTTTTCGTTTTTGTCCAAATGTATCAAATTGATATTTCGGTCGAAATATTAAAGGAAACACTAATTTTCCTAGTTCTTTTACATATATTACTTTACCTATTGACTAAGCTGTATATAAAAGTAAAGGGAATAGAAAAGGAAAAGGCAGCGGCTATTATCAACAGTGTTCTGTATTATAACTGTGGCAATTACGGTATACCTCTGATCATGCTAGTTTTTCCTGGCAATAGCTTGGCCTTCTCCATACAAATTATAGTCATTGTCTTTCAAACTATCTTACCTTTTACCCATGGGATAATAACAATCAATGCCGGGAAGAAGCCCTTGAAGGAAATATGCTTGGATTTAGCTAAACTACCCTTCCTTTATGCCATACCCCTGGGGTATTTATTTCAGTACCTCAATATAAAGATACCCAACCCCATCCTGATCCCGTTAAATTATGTCTATGATGGGTTTATTGCCATTGCACTATTAACCTTAGGTTTCCAACTGGCCAATATAAGTTGGCGTTTTTCTTTTAATAAGGTCCTTATAACTAATATTTTAAGATTAATAATTTCGCCTATAATAGCATTGTTTATTGTAACCTTATTTGGAATCACAGGGGTCACTGCTCAGGTATTAATCATTTCAAGTGCGGTACCAACTGCATTGAATGTAGTTTTATTGGCCATTGAGTATGATAATGAACCAGAATTTGCTTCCCAGGTGGTATTATCAACAACAATATTGAGTGTCATAACCATGACTTTAGTGATCGTTTTAGTCAGATTGATTTAATTGCAGGCTGTAATATCGACTATTTATAGAATTGTCGAAGGTTTTCGAAGATAAAGGGAGAATATCTAAATATAGATAAAAAGCAGTTATAATGTCGTACAGAGGGCTCAGAGTTTAGTAATGATTTAGGAGGTTTTCAGTGAAAATAGCGCTAATAGCACATGACAAAAAGAAAAAAGATATGATCGAGTTAGCTAAAAAATATCAAAATCTTTTAAACCGTCATGAATTAATTGCAACCGGCACCACGGGAACCCTTCTTACAAAGGAGACCGGACTCCCAATTGCCTGCTATTTATCAGGCCCATTAGGTGGCGACCAACAAATCGGTGGTGAAATTGCCCAGGGCCAGGTCGGCCTGGTAATTTTCCTTAGGGACCCCATGACCCCTCAGCCCCACGAACCAGATATCAGCGCCTTAATTCGCATATGTGACGTCCACAATATACCCGTTGCTACCAATCTAGGAACAGCATCACTGTTATTGAGTGGCCTGAATGATAAGCTAACAAAGTGCTAACAATCATTAAAACCCCCTGGAGAATATTCAAATCCCAGGGGGTTTTGTTAAGGGTTGTCACGGGGACGGTTCCGGTGACACTGGTGAACAAGGTCTGGTGGTTAATATTGTCATCAGAACCGTCCCCGTGACATGGAACCGTCCCCGTGACATGGAGGTTTATTCGACTTTAGTTAGTTCAACGGACCAGGAGGATAGTTTTGTATTGCCTTTGAGGGCAAATCCCTTAGATATATAAAAATCATCCCTAATTTTTATTAGGCACTCCGAACCGGAATAATCATGATTTTTTGCGGCATAGGTAGAAAGTATAGTATCTTCAATTAACATGAACTTGCCAACAAGTTCGCCTAATGCCGGGTTAAAGGATTGCCAGTTGGTGAAGTCTTTATTAAAAGGTATTATTTCGTAGCGGTTCTCGAACTGGATGGGGTTATCCAACAATAATTTCATATATCCATCAAGTATCCAGAAATCTTCCCGGTGGGTAATAAAAGTTTTGCCTTCAACCTTTGTGAAATTGTTACTTTCATCAAAATATTTACCTGTGGCAACCCAGGTTCCTTCAGAAAACAGATATGTATGTTTCATGTGTTTCAACTCCTTAAAGATTTACCTTCAGTATTTTTTTAACGCTTCGTGATATTGCTTAACTTTTGAATGCCTAAGAGATCCTCCACTCGGTCATTCATATAAAGATATGAATCATTAACACCTTGATTGTAAAATTCAGGGGCTAGTTTCTCAATAAAAAAATCTAAGATTAGACCGGAAGCCAGCTCTCCCAATTCTTCATCTCTTTCCTTTGAAAAATAGCTTTGGATTTCAGAAATCATATATTGTCTATTTTCTTTACTTAGCTTAATTAACTTCTGCAAGCTTAGTCCCCTCCTTTAAAAGCAGATATTTTCATAAAATTATATTACATAAAATAGTATTGGTGATCCAAATATTACTAATAATATAATGCAAAAAATATAGCTTAGGTGTACAATCAGTTATAGGAATATTGTAAATAGATAATAGTTTGTATTTCAATATAGGGGGAAGTGTTTTATGATCAGGCAGTGTAGTAGGGAGGATTTTGAGACAATATATGCCATAATCAACGATGCCGCGGAGGCGTACAAGGGTGTAATACCCGGAGACCGTTTTAAAGAGCCCTACATGTCCAGCCAGGAGCTTCAACATGAAATAGATGAGGGAGTTATTTTCTGGGGGTATGAAGTAGTCGGTCAATTGATAGGTGTAATGGGGATTCAGAATGTCAAGGATGTAACACTTATTAGGCATGCTTACGTCCGTACTATAAACAGGGGGCAGGGTATAGGAGGTCAAATGCTAGCCTTTCTCACTCAGCAAACAACTCGTCCCATTCTGATTGGGACTTGGGCCGATGCCACGTGGGCCATCAGCTTTTACCAGAAACATGGTTTCCAGCTAGTTTCTTCCGAAGAGAAGAAGCGGTTTCTTAATAAATACTGGTCGGTTCCTGAACGTCAGGTGGAAACTTCAGTAGTACTGTCAAACAAAAAATTGGTAGTAACAAATGAGAGTCCGTAGGCACCAAAGGTCTACGGACTCTCACTTTCACCATAGCAAAGTAGATTTACAGTTTAAAGAACCAGATTTATTTTTGTTCCTCTGCATACTTTAGGATTCTATTAAATATTTCTCTTCTTTTTTCATTGATTGCCTCGAAGTTCATAGCCGGGATGTAGTACAATTCCATAAGATCATGCTCTGCCTTGGCGGCTGAAATATAGCGCATAGCCCTGCCGATGGCAGATGTGAGTCGCTCTTTGGCTCCCTTAATTTCTTCATGATAGAGGGCAAGCACATCTAAATCCAGGTATTTGTTTAGATCCTTTAATTTGACTTTCTTTAACCCGGGTATGTTTTGAATGGAAAATTCAATACCTGGTATTTGCTTCAAGATTGCAATCTTTATATCCGGGATCACCACTAAATCTACGGCTGTTGGCTCAAAGGAGCAGTGATATACCTCTGTGGCCAGACCGTGCATATGCATGGCCTTAGCCAGGGTACCTACCACTTCAGAGCCAATGGCACTGGCATCCCCGGAGATATAATATAGCTTTTTAGTGCCATCCAGCAGGGTTTCCAGGTGGTGTGCCTGGCCCTTTGGTGTAAAGGCAGTGGCGAAGAGGTGCCGCTCTTTAGGTTCCTTTTCAAATTGTAGTTGTTCGTCCTCCATAACATCCTCCAAAATATCCTCCGCAATGTCGTGGACGACACCATATACACCTGCCATGTTCATGGCTTCTGAATAATAACTGTCTAGCTCGTCCTTAATGACTTTTGCTTCGGCCAGCTGGCTATAGGCGATTTTAAAAAGTCGACCAACCCTGGCATTTGCTTTTAAGACACCTTCTTTATTTTCCCTCATTTTTTCCTCATCCCAGAAGTCACCTAAATGAATTATCTCATCTACCACTCCGGGATTTTTGGGATCTACTACGTGGGGGGCAGTGCCGTCCAGGAGGGCCACACCTATGGAAGGTATACATACGCCATCAAGGGAGCCATTGTCCGAGGAGCAGCAATGGTACTCTACGTCATAGCCTAACTCCAGCATTTGTTCACCTATATACCTCATAAATGTTGATTTGCCTACGCCAGGTCCCCCCTTAATAACAAAGATCCTTGTGGAGTTTGGTTCAATGATATGATTGTAATAAGAAAAGAAGCCTTTAGAGGTATTTCCTCCGGGAAATACTTTTTTCAATTTTCCTTTTGCCATATAAATTTACCCCCTTGTAAATTTTTGGAAATGGGGTGCATCAAAAAAGCACCACTAATCAACAGCCTGGTGACTGCTGTGGCGCTTATAATCAGAGTCACCCCATTGTAACCCTTACGCATATTAAATACATAATGAATAACCGGCCTAAGTATGTCTGGCAAAAGGAGGAAACAAAAGAAACGCTTATTTTTTGTACCATTTGATAGCAACCCCTTTATTGACAAAAGTCAAATGCAACAATAGAATAAATTAAAAATAAGATTATAAGCGAAGAAGCTTAAGAACAAGCAAGGAAGCTTTCCCACCTGCAAGCAGGTGGGAGGGCTTCTTTTTGTTAATTAAGGGGGGGAATATCCCCTTAGTGATATATCGCTAAAATGTCATGTATATTCTGAAAATATATTGTCGACTATTTGCCACAAAAAATCAACGGATATGGCTTGTCGTTAATACGATTGGAGGTGATAGAAGTAAGCCTAAGTGCAAAACAAAAAAATGGAGTAATGTGGATAATGGAAAAAAACAAGCAATCTCTAACCGAAGGGGTTTATCAAAAAATTAAAGATCTAATTATTTACAACGGGTTATTGCCTGGAGAAATAATTACCGTTGGTGAGATGGCAGAACGCTTTAACGTCAGCAAGACTCCCATCAGGGATAGTTTGAATACTTTAAAACATGAGGGACTTGTTGAGGTTTTGCCCTATAAAGGATTTCTTGTAAGAAGGGTGGATGTTAAAGAGCTTCTAGATTTGTTTCAGTTAAGAATCATTTTAGAGGGTTCGGGGGCAGAATTGGCTGCAAAGAACATTTTACCCCAGCAGCTTGAACAACTAAAGGACTTGGCAAGCAGATGTAAGGAAAGTCATGAAAACAGTCATAGCCTGATGAGGCTAAATTATGACTTTCATATGGCCATTGCTAAAGGGTCAGGCAATCAGTACATATATAGCTTTTTATCAAATGTCCTTAATCAACTGCAAAGGGTACTCTATGCTGATTTAACCGCAGGTAACCGCAGCGATATGCACGTTGAGCATGAAGATATAATTGGATTTATTCAAACGGGTGACGGAGAGAATGCTAGGAAGGCTTTGGTAAGCCAAATTGAAGCCACCAGAAATCGCATTATGAAGGTGGTTTAAATTGGAGGTCTACAAGTGAGCGTATTGTTGGAGGCTAAAGAATTAACGAAGCAATATAAAGGTCTGAGGGCAGTGGCTGACTACTCGGTAAGGATCAAACAAGGTGAGATAAGGGGGCTTATTGGGCCAAACGGTGCGGGTAAAACCACAACCTTTAATCTTTTAACCTCCTTAGTAAAGAGTACGTCAGGAACCATATATTTTGAAGGTAAAGATATCACCGGCATAAGGCCGGATCAAATAGCGGAAATGGGAATATGCAGGACCTTTCAAAATATAAGGCTGTTTAAGAATTTAACTGTTCTAGAAAATGTACTCATAGCAACTCAAATAAACAAAAATTATAATTTCCTTTCGGTATTACTCAGCCTGCCATCATTTTTGAAAGAGGAGAAGCGGCTGATAAATTATTCCCTGGAGATTCTTGAAACCATGGGACTTTTATATGCCAAGGATATCAAGGCTAGAAATCTTCCCTACGGGCAGCAAAGGAAGTTGGAGATAGCCAGGGCTCTGGCAGTTAAGCCAAAGCTTCTCCTGCTGGATGAGCCGGCGGCAGGTATGAACCCTAAAGAGTCCTTGGAACTAATGGAGCTTATAAGGTTATTAAGGGGAAAATTTAAGCTCACTATCCTATTAATTGAGCACGATATGAAATTTGTGATGAATTTATGTGAGCAAATTCAGGTATTAAGTTATGGAATGCTAATTGCCGAAGGGACTGCCGAAGAAATTCGCAACAACCCGGAAGTTATTTCAGCGTATCTGGGGAGGGCTGCGGAAGGTGCTTAGGGCAGAAAATATTAATGTCTACTACGATCAAATTCACGCCATTAAAGATGTCTCCTTTGATATTAAAGAAGGGGAGTTGGTTGCCCTCATTGGTGCCAATGGGGCTGGTAAAACTACAGTGCTGCGGGCTATTTCCGGCCTTCAAAGGCCGAGAAGGGGCAAGATCATTTATAAAGATAATGATATTTCAGATATGGAGGCCCATAGGCTGGTGAAGCTCGGGATATCCCATAGTCCCGAGGGTAGGCAGATATTTAGCCGCCTCACGGTACTGGAAAATTTACTTATTGGAGCTTTTATCAAGAATAAGCAAAGCAACATTAAGGGTGATATTGATTATATTTACTCCCTATTTCCAGTCCTGAAAGATAGGGAGAAGCTTCCCGCAGGAGCCCTTTCGGGAGGGGAACAGCAGATGCTGTCCATCGGAAGGTCCTTAATGAGTTCACCTAAGCTTTTGCTATTGGACGAGCCCTCCCTTGGACTTGCTCCGCTGTTGGTTGAAAAAATCTTTGAGGTTATTCAGACGCTGAAAAAAAATAATATCACTATTTTGCTGGTGGAACAAAATGCCTATCAAGCCTTGGAGATAGCAGACAGGGCCTATGTTTTAGAGTCTGGGGTTGTGAAATTACATGGTGCTGCCAGGGACTTATTAAACAATTCTGAAGTGAAAAAAGCGTACCTAGGAGGGTAGTCCATGTCGATAGATTATTTACTTCAACAGCTAACTAACGCTTTAAGCTTAGGAAGTATTTATGCCTTAACGGCAATAGGCTATACCATTGTTTATGGTATTTTACGATTGATCAACTTTGCCCACGGCGATGTGTTAATGCTTGGAGCCTATTCCGCCGGTTTTGTGTTCAGCCAGTTATATTTGCCCTTTTCGGTGGCCATTGTGGTATCAATGGTTTTGGCTGCATTAATCGGGCTTACCATTGAGCGGGCAGCCTATCGTCCCTTGCGTAGGGCCTCTGAAGAAACCACGTTAATAACTTCCTTGGCGGTATCAATATTATTGCAAAACTTAGCCATGATGATTTTTTCCCCCCAGGCTAAAAAATTTGAAATACCCAACTACCTGCAAACCATTCATAACCTGGGTAATGTTTCCTTTACAAATATGAAGGTCCTAATCATTGTCCTTTCGGTAATTTTGATGCTGGCATTAACCCTTTACACCAAGCGAACTAAGATGGGCATTGCAATGCGGGCCTCTTCTGAAAATATTGATGCTGCCACCCTGATGGGAATTGATGTTAACTTGGTGGTCAGGACTGCCTTTATAATTGGTTCGGCTTTGGCTGCTGTGGCAGGGCTAATGCTAAGCGGCCAGTACGGCAGTGTTTCCCCGCTGATGGGCTTTGTGCCGGGACTTAAGGCCTTTGTGGCTGCAGTAATTGGAGGAATTGGCAACATACCTGGAGCAGCCCTTGGGGGTTATCTTCTAGGCATTGGGGAGGTTTTATTTGTGGGGCTTTTGCCCTCCCAGTATTCAGAGTTTAGAGATGCCTTTGTATTTATAGCTCTAATAGTGGTACTGCTGATTAAACCTACAGGTATCCTAGGAGTTGAAGAAGATAGGAGGGTTTAGGATGGACGGGGGATTAATTAAGGAACCTGCTTTTAATAAGCAACTGCCTTTTAAAGTAATAATCGGACTTTGCCTATTATTTGCTGCCCTTATGGCGGCCAACTTTCTGCTCAATGGCTATTACTTAAGGATAGTTAATCTGGTTGGCATTAATATAATCCTGGTGGTAAGTCTAAACCTAACAATAGGTTTTACCGGTATTTTTTCCCTGGGCCATTCAGCCTTTATGGCCATCGGGGGCTATACAGTGGCCCTTCTTACCATGCCCATAGAGCGTAAGGCTGTCTATTTACCGGATCTGCCGGGGTTTTTGGCCCACATTTATGTACCATTTTTGCCGGCCCTAATTATAGGGGGACTTATTGCAGTAATTTGTGCATACATCATCGGTTACCCGGTGTTAAAGCTTAGGGGTCATTATCTTTCGGTGGCAACCTTAGGTTTTATGGTTATTGTTACTGTATTTGTCATGAACCTTAGGGATATAACCAGGGGTAATAGCGGTTTAACAGGACTGAAGGATTACACAAATATCTGGTGGACTTACGCCATTGCTGTTATCACCCTTTACGTTATTTGGCGCATCATAAATTCTTCCTACGGCAGATCTATGCTGGCCATTCGGGAGGATGACTTAGCCGCCGAGGCCGTAGGGGTCAACCTGGTAAAAATAAAACTGATGTCTTTTGCCATAGGCGCCTTTTTTGCAGCCGTTGGTGGAGCACTTTACGGACACTTGCTAACCATGGTCAGCCCCAATGACTTTTCCTACAGCATGATGTTTGGCTTAGTGGTAATGCTTGTCATCGGCGGCATAGGATCAATACCCGGTTCTGTTGTCGGTGCGGTAATTGTGACCCTTTTGCCGGAACTCTTTCTCAATAAGTTAGAGCGGGGAATCGATCTTTTTGGCCTTCATTTACCTCAAATGTTTGGTGTTAGCCAAGTGTTAATGTCCATTGCTTTAATTGTAATTATTATCTTTAAGCCAAAGGGACTTCTTGGCAAATAACATCTTGAATGTGAAATCGAAGGGAGGGAAATAAACCGGTTAATTTCAATTATTAAAAATAAAAAATAATTAATTTAGGGAGGAAAATATGAAAAAGTTTAAGTTTTTGTTATCAATTCTTATGATTTTAGGCCTGATGATGGCCGGTTGCTCCAGCCAGGATAACGGTGGAGAGAAAAAAGCAGGGGATGGCGACTCTAATACTATCAAGATAGGTGCCATATACAATTTAACAGGTGGACAGGCCTCGCTGGATCAGCCTTCACTTAATGCCTTCCAGTTAGCTGCTGAAGAAATCAATGCTGCAGGTGGCATAAATGGCATGCAGATTGAAGTCATTTCGGTGGATGGCAAGAGCGAGCCGGCTACCACAACCAGTGCGGTTCAGGAGTTGGTAGATGTAAAGAAGGTTAAGGTGTTGGCTGGACTTAGCGACAGTACCTTTGTACTGGCCTCCGGACCCATTGCTCAAAAGGCAGGGATTCCCTTCATTACCTCAGGTGCCACTGCCCCTGAAATACCTGATCAAGTAGGGGATTATATGTTCCTATCTCCCTTTGGAGATAACATCCAGGCCTTTGCCGCTGCAGATTTTGCCCTGAATGATTTACAGGCAGATACAGTATGGGTATTAACTGACACAAGCACAGATTACACTTTAGGACTTGCAAAATTCTTTAAGGAACGTTACACCGCAAAGGGTGGAAAAATCCTATTAGAAGATAAATACAACGGTGCTTCAGACATGGACTTTTCAGCTCAAATCACAAAATTAAAGAATCTGCCGGAGAAGCCCAAAGTACTATTTGTCTCTGCTCAGCCAGATAAGTGCGGTCTTGTTGTAAAACAACTACGTGACTTGGGCGTTGACACCCCTGTTGTTGGCGGTGACGGCTATGATACCCCGGATTTGGTATCATTAGGCGGAGTTCCACAGACCAATGATACTTACTTTACCACCCACGTATCCCTGGGTAATACTGATGCAGGGGTTACCACCTTTGTTGAGGCTTATAAAAAGAAATTCAACAAAGAACCGGAGAATGCCTTTGCCGCCTTGGCCTACGACACCATGTATCTAATTGCCGATGCTGTGAAGCGGGCAGGCAGTGATGATTCTACTGCAATCAGAGATGCCCTGCAAAAAACCGAAGGATTTAAAGGTGTAACCGGGACCATCTCCTATCAGGACGGTCAAAGGGTTCCCTTAAAGAGTGTTACCATCATGAAGGTAAATAATGGTGAGTTTGAATTCGTTAAGGAAGTTCTTCCTAACTAAGTAGTAGGAGGGTAACCATGGGTTATGTCGGTACCAAGTTGACTGGGAATCAATACAGTAAGGAAAAGATTGACAAGGTAATCATAGGCATTGGTTCCTTTGAAAATCACGGCAGCCATATGCCCTTTGGAACAGATGCATTAATATCAAATATACTGGCTGAGAAGGTTGCCGAACGGGTTGAGGGACTGCTGGTGCTTCCCCCGGTAAATTATGGCTTTAGCTCACACTATAACAACTTTCCCTTTGTTGTGAGCCTAAGTGCAGAAACCATAACCACTGTAATTAAAGAAATTCTACTAGAAGTTATTCGCAATGGAATCAGCAAAATAATAATCCTTAATGGTCATGACGGTAATATAGCTCCCATTGAAATTGCGGCCAGAACTGTGAAGGTCATGCACCCGGAGGTTGTAATTGCCAGCTTAAATGACTGGTGGGTAGCTGCAGGAAAGCTGGTGCCCCCTGATACCTTCAAGGTGTGGAATGGCCTGGGTCACGCCGGGGAGGGGGAGACCTCAATGGGACTGGCCTTATTCCCTGATTTGATTGAAATGGAATATGCCAGGGGGGTAGTTCCCACCTTGCCGGAGCACGTTGAAGTTAAATGGTGCTTCAATGAGCTAACCAACACAGGTGCCACAGGGGACCCCAGTGTTGCCACTGCAGATAAGGGTAAATTAATGGAGCAGGCTGTGATAGATGTTTTAGTAAGCTTTATTAAAGAAATGGATCAGGCTGATTGGAAACTTAGTAAAAACTTTTAGCATGAGCAACCATAGAAGGGGATAATCTCCTTCTATGGTTGCACAGCATAGGAACCTCTTGGGGAAGGGAAGTAAATAATGGCAATGGAACTAGAAAAAAGTGTCGCTAAGCTCAGCAACCAAATCATTGGCTGGCGTCGTAAAATTCATCGGCAGCCTGAACTGGGTTTAGAGTGTTATAATACTGCAGCTATGGTATCTGAACAGTTGCAAAAATTTGGGTATGACGTGAAGACCGGTATTGCTAAAACAGGTGTATTGGGTACATTACATGGCACTGGTCCTGGGCCGGTGGTAGCCCTCAGGGTAGATATGGATGCCTTGCCCATAGAGGAACAAACAGAATTACCCTTTGCCTCGGAAATAGAAGGTGTAATGCATGCATGTGGGCATGATGGTCATACGGCCATAGGCTTGGGTGTAGCAGCGGCCCTTGCTCAAATTAAAGATTTCAATGGAACGGTAAAGCTAATTTTCCAACCTGGGGAGGAATCCCCCGGTGGAGCCAAGGCCATGGTGGAAGAGGGCGTTTTGGAAAGCCCCCGGGTAGATGCATTGTTTGGTTGTCACATCTTCCCCAGTTTGCCCGAGGGGATTATTGGGCTACGCTATGGCACAATGACGGCGGGTAATGATGAATTTATTATTGTACTGCAAGGGGTGGGGGGCCATGCAGGTTATCCCAGCAGGTGCTCTGATCCGATAGTTGCAGCGGGACATTTAATACTGGCGGTCCAAACCATAGTCTCTCGAAGCAATGACCCGGCAAACCCGCTGGTTGTAAGTATTACGGAGATAAATGGGGGAAACAGGTTCAATATTATCCCGGACACGGTTACTTTAAAGGGAACCATTCGCAGTACAGAGGAGCATTCCAGGGAAATTGCACTGCAAAGGCTAAAGGAGCTAGTGGAAGGCATTAAGCATAGTTTTGACATTCAATACTCATTACAGATCATTGCCAAGGACTCACCATTAATTTGTGATCAAGAACTAACAAAATTTACTGAAGAAATTCTTGGCAATTTAATAGGTAGGGATAGAGTAAAGCTTATCGGTAATTCATCCATGGGTTCAGAGGATCTTGTTAATTTTTCCAAGGTTGTACCTACAACGTATCTTAGAATCGGTTCCTATGAGGCGAATAACTATGTTCATAATCTCCATACGCCAAATTTTGATTTTAATGAGCAAATATTAATAGATGCTACATATATACTGAGTCATCTTATTTTACAGTATTTAAAACATCCTGATGTATAACCAGAGGAGTTGTAAATGATGAAATCAATTGAAACCACCTTACGGGAAATGGAAAATAAAGATATTGCTTTTACAAGGCTTCTTTATATAGATAACGATGGGGTAATCCGGGGACAAGCTGCGGTGGGTGACCAAATAGAAGGAGTATTTAAAACCGGACATTCCTATGCCTTGGCCATGCCTTTTTTTGGTGTTCTGGATACCATTGGACCGGAGACAAACTTTGGCTGCGCCGGTGAAGTAAGTGCGGTACCTGACTTGAATACTTTTCGAATCTTGCCCTATGTACCTAATACCGCCAGTGTCATCTGTGATTTTTTAAGTAAAGATACCCATCAGGATACGGGCCTCTGCCCTAGGACAATGTTGAAAAAGCTACTTAGTAAAATAGATTATCAAGTAAATGTAGCCTTTGAAAATGAATTTTACTTACTTAAGCGGGATGAGCAAGGACGGCTTGTTCCCTTTGATAATAGCCTGTGTTTTACAACTTCAGGCATGAATCAAGGACACCAGGTTATTTCCGACATCATTAAAGCCCTGCAAGCACAACAACTAACTGTAGAAAAATACCTGGCAGAATACGGACCGGGTCAACATGAAATTGCTGTAAAATACAGTGATGCCCTAAGGGCCTGCGACAATCAAGTGATTTTTAGGGAGACTGTCAGGGGCGTTTCACAGAATTATGGCCTGGTTGGTTCCTTCATGCCTAAGATTTTCTCAGATAAGGCCGGCAGTGGGGCACATATACATTTCAGCTTCTGGAGTGAAGGGAAAAATGTTTTCTATGATCCAAAGGATGAAAATCAATTAAGTTTAACAGCCCGGTATTTTATTGGGGGTATTATAAAACATTTGCCTGCCCTATGTGCATTTACAGCCCCCACCGTAACCTCCTATAAGAGACTTGTGCCCCACAACTGGGCTTCGGCCTATGGCTGCTACGGTTTTGCCAACAGGGAAGCGGCTTTGCGAGTAATACCTGGATCAAGGGGAAAAGAGGAAAAATCCTTCAATATAGAATTTAAGCCGGTAGATGGAACCTGCAATCCCTATTTAGCCTTAACAGCTATACTTGCCGCCGGTATGGATGGTATTGAGAAGGAGATAGATCCTGGTAAGGCCATTGATTTTGACCCGGCCAACCTCAGTGACCAAGAACGGCAAGATTTAGGCATTTTCCGTTTTCCTACTAATCTAGGAGAGGCTGTAATTGCATTGCAAGAGGATCAGTTCTTCCGGGAGGTGCTTGGGGATGTTATGTACGATGAATATATAAAGCTGAAAAGGTTTACCTGGATGGAATATAATAAGCAAATAACACCCTGGGAGCTGGAAAAATATGCAGAGTCTTTTTGATTTTTCTCAAATACCTGTAATTGATAACCACTGCCATTTGTTTAACCTAACCTATCAGGAACGGGACTTGGCTAAAATACTAAGCCTCTCCTTGCAGGACATGCCCCAGGAACAATTGGAAAACAGCTTAATTTATCGTAAAATGATTGCAGAGCTAAAGGACTTCCTGGGTGTATCTGGATGCCAACAAAGGGTTTTAGATAAAAGAAAAGAAGCCATGCTCTCTGATTATTCAGGTTATGTGGAGAGATTATTTAAGGATGGGGCTATTAATACCCTGCTGATTGATCTTGGTTATAAGCCTGCACATGTTAGTTTAGACCAATTTGAGGACCTGGTTCCAGGGCAAGTAAAGTATATCTACCGCATTGAGAGTGTGCTGGATGATATTTGGAAGAACAAATATGATTTTAACTCCGGGGAAGAAAAATTTTACCAGGCACTTGATGAAGCCATTAATGGACTAAACATTGTGGCCATGAAGAGTATTATAGGTTACAGGACCGGACTGGCCATCAAAGATAGAACAAGGGCTGAGATAAAGGAAAACTGGCTGGAGGATGAAAAACAGTTTAGGGAATATTTTTTGCTCAGGGCAATAGAAAAGTGTGCTGAGAACAAACTCCCCATCCAGATCCATGCTTCCTTTGGAGAGTCTAATCTAAACCTGCTGCATAATAATCCGCTATTGCTTAAGGAATTATTTGAAGATCAAAGGTATAATAGGGTTAATGTCATTTTAGTCCATGGAGGTTATCCCTATAGTTTTGAAGCAGGCTATCTGGCGGCCATGTATCCCAATGTGTATTTAGATATATCTGAGATGGTTCCCTTTGTGCCATTAGGTCTGCGGAAAGGGTTAAGGGATATGTTGGATATGGCTCCCCTGACCAAGATTATGTTTGGCTCCGATGGATTTGTTGCACCTGAAATACATTGGCTGGCTGCCAAGGTGGCAAAATATGAATTGGCCTTGTTGTTTACGGAATTGGTAAATGACAAATTGTTTGATTTAGAATATGGCTATCAAACCGCAGAGAATATATTCTTTAAAAATGCTAAAAGGGTTTATTCTTTGTAGAATACTTAGGAGAAAAAAATGAGTGATACCCAAAATATAATTCAGCAAACTGAAAAACGGAGTGCACATAACTATTACCCATTGCCAATTGTCATAAATAGTGGAAATGGGGCCTGGGTTTACGATGTAGAAGGTAAAAAATACCTAGATATGCTTTCGGCCTACTCAGCCCTAAACCAGGGGCACTTGCACCCTAGGATTATAGCCCGCCTAATTGAACAGGCTCAACAACTAACCCTAACTTCACGGGCATTTTATAATGATAAAATGGGACAGTTCCTTGAGTCCATCTGTCAATTATCGGGCTTTGAAAAGGCCTTGCCAATGAATACAGGTTCCGAGGCCGTTGAAACTGCCATTAAGGCAGCAAGGAAGTGGGGTTACCTTAAAAAAGGGATTCAGGAAAATCTAGGCGAAATAATTGTGTGTAATAACAATTTTGCCGGTAGGACAGTAACCATTATCAGCTTTTCAACGGAAGACCAGTATAGGCTTGGTTTTGGACCCTATACTCCAGGTTTTAAAGCCATTCCCTTCGGAGATGCCAAAGCCCTTGAAGAAGCTATTACACCGAACACCATAGGTTTTCTGGTGGAACCAATACAGGGGGAGGGTGGGGTAGTGGTACCACCAGAGGGCTATCTCCAAGAAATTAGGGAGATTACCAGGAAACACAACCTATTGCTAATACTTGATGAGGTTCAAACCGGCCTGGGCCGAACGGGGGAAATGTTTGCTTTTCAACATGAAAAGATCACCCCTGATATTCTTATTTTAGGAAAGGCCCTTGGGGGAGGTGTTTACCCTGTTTCGGTTGTCCTGGCGGACAATGAAATTATGGATGTTTTTACCCCGGGGGATCATGGCTCAACATTTGGTGGCAACCCCCTGGCTGCCGCGGTTGGTATTGCTTCCATTGAGGTGCTAATAGAGGAAAACTTGCCCCAGAGGGCGATGGAACTGGGAAGCTACTTTATGGACAAATTGATCAATATAAATAGTCCCCTGGTAAAGGAAATCCGGGGTAAGGGTTTAATGATCGGAGTAGAGATAAAAGAGGAATACGGAACAGCCCGTCCCTATTGTGAAAGATTGATGCAGTTGGGAGTTCTATGTAAAGAAACTCACCAGCAAACCATAAGGTTTGCGCCACCCCTAATCATCACCAGGGAGGATATAGATTGGGCGTTAGAAAAGATAAAGCTGGTACTAGACTGTAAGTAGGAACCAAATATTATTTTGAAAGTAGATTCAGTAAAGAAGGAGAAAACAGATGTCAAACAATAATATTTCAGCAATTGGTATTGGTACAAATGCAGTTTGGGCAGGTGAGGAGGAGCAAAGGGTACATAGGGCCACACAAGTTCCCGTGGTGGTAAGTGTGGCTTATTCTTACGAGGATATGGATGAGTGGTACGATGTGGCCATCGGAAAAAAGTCGGGCCACATCTATGGTAGAAATACAAACCCAACGGTACAAGCCTTTGAGGACAAGGTTCGTGCGCTGGAGGGAGCGGAGGCGGCAACCAGTTTTTCAACTGGCATGGCGGCAATCAGCAATACTTTGTATACATTTCTAAGACCTGGAGATAGAATTGTCTCCATTAAGGATACCTATGGCGGAACAAACAAAATCTTTACAGAGTTTCTACCGGCCATGAATATTCAGGTGGCTCTTTGTACCACAGGCGACCATGAGGCTATCGAGGAAGAAATTAAGAAGGGCTGTAAGATTTTATATTTAGAAACACCCACTAATCCCACTGTTAAAATAACCGATATTGAGCGTATGGCAAAGGCGGGTAAGGGGGTTGGAGCCTTAGTGGTTGTGGATAACACCTTTGCTACCCCGATAAACCAAAATCCCTTAATGCTAGGTGCGGATCTGGTAATTCACAGTGCAACAAAGTTTTTAGGCGGCCACGCTGATGCATTAGGTGGTGTAGTGTGCGGCAATAAAGAGTTAGTAGAAAAAATTTATCACTATAGGGAAATTAATGGAGCAACCCTTGATCCCTGGGCGGCCTATCTCCTGCTTAGGGGGATGAAAACCTTAAAACTTCGGGTAGAGCGTCAACAGCAAAGTGCAATGGAAATTGCCAAGCACCTCCAGAACAAAGCTGGTGTTGAAGCCGTATACTATCCTGGCCTGGAAACCCATGTGAATCACGATATTGCTAAAAAACAAATGCGTGGCTTTGGCGGGATGCTCAGCTTTGCCTTAAAGGGGGGGATGGAAGCTGTCTCTATCCTGCTTCCCCAACTAAAATATGCCCACCGGGCTGCCAACCTGGGTGCTGTAGAAACAACCTATGGACCTGCAAGAACCACCAGCCACGTTGAGTGTACAGTGGAAGAACGAAAGGCAATGGGAATCCCTGAGGGGTTAGTTAGAATTTCCGTAGGCATAGAGGATGTGGAGGATCTCATTGCAGATTTAGACCAGGCCTTTGAACATCTTTATCAAAATTATAAGGCTTAACGGGAGAAGGGGTATCACTCACTGATACCCCTTTTCTTTTTATCATATGTAACTTTTTCCAGCATAGATATGATTTATTATTAGCTTTTCTAGTTTTATTCTTAGGAAGGAAAAATAAATCATGTCTATAGCTATTTTTATTTTTATCAGTACCTATCTTTTTATAGTATTTGGCATAATTCACCGGACCTTAGCAGCCTTAATTGGGGCAGTGGCCATGCTGGCACTGGGTGTTTTAGGGCCAGAAGAAGCCTTTTATGCCATTGACTTCGACACGGTGGGCATATTGGTTGGCATGATGACAATTGTCGGCATTACTAGAAAAACAGGAGTTTTTGAATTTTTAGCCATTAAGGCAGCTCAAAGGGCTAAGGCCAGGCCCATTAAAATACTCACTTCAATATGCTTAATAACAGCAGTCTTTTCGGCATTTTTAGACAATGTGACTACAGTTATGCTGATTATTCCGGTCACCTTTGCTATTACTAGACAACTTAGGATTAATCCTATCCCATTTCTCATTGCAATTATCATCACTTCCAATATTGGGGGTACTGCCACTTTAGTTGGTGATCCGCCTAATATAATGATCAGCGGGTTTACTGGTATGGGATTTATGGATTTTGTCATTAATCTTGCACCGGTTGTTGTAGTTATTTATATTATAACTCTGCTTATTTTTAAGGTAATCTTTAAAGAATATATGCTGACATTTCCTATACTAAGGGAAAGGATAATGGGATTAAATGCCGCCGATGAACTTAAGGATAGTGCCCTATTAGTAAAATGTATGTTGGTCTTGAGCCTAACGATGTTAGGTTTTATTCTACATCAACAAATAAAATTGGAGCCAGCATTTATTGCAGTGCTGGGGGCGGTTATTTTACAAATAATTTCAAAAAATAATCTTCTGGATTCTTTAAGATGTGTTGAATGGCAGGTTATTATATTTTTTGTCAGCTTGTTTATAATGGTGGGAGCTTTAGATAAATTAAATGCTTTTGAAAGTCTGGCTAAATTGAGCCTGGATATAACTGATGGCAATATGCTGGCAGCAGGTTTAATAATACTCTGGTTTTCAGCCATTGCATCAGCCTTTGTTGACAACATTCCATTTGTTGCTGCCATGATTCCCTTGATCCAGGATATGGGTCGCCTGGGTGGCATGACTGATTTGACTTTACTCTGGTGGTCATTATCCCTGGGTTCCTGTCTTGGTGGTAATGGTACGGCTATAGGGGCCTCTGCGAATATTGTGGTTATCGGAATGGCAGAAAAAAGGGGTGTAGATATTAGCTTTATAGGCTTTATGAAGGTTGCTTTCCCTTTAATGTTATTATCCATTTTAATATCTACCGGCTACATAATACTTTGGAACACATTTCATTAGGCACATGCTTTTAAAGGGGTATGCCGTTCGTTTAGAACAGCATACCCTTCATTTATTAAACATCCTAACGTATGGTTACCCTATATTGCTCAAGCCAAGTATTAAGCTGATAAAGGTAAGCAAAGAGCTGAGGGCCTGTCATTAATTGGCCGAACCAGGGGCGGCTAAAGATATCACCTTCTGATTCTAGCATTTTATTAACTAAACCCCTGTTAATTAACTGCAAAAGAGGGGAGGATGGTTCATTGACAATATCCCTTACAAGGGCTTTTACTGCAGCCAGGTAAGAGGGGTTGTGGGTTTTAGGATAGGGGCTTTTACGTCTTTCTAGAACATCTTCAGGTAAAACATCAGCTAAAGCAAGACGCAGCAGACCCTTCTCCCTACCGTTAAAGTTTTTCATAGACCAGGGTACATTCCAGACATACTCAACAATGCGATGGTCACAGAAGGGTACTCTTACTTCAAGTCCGGTGGCCATACTCATGCGATCCTTGCGATCAAGGAGGGTTTGCATGAACCAGATCATATTAAGGTAAAACATTTCTCTCCTTCTCGCTTCGGCAGGGTCCTCACCAGCTAGGCGAGGCACCTCGTCAAGGGTTTCCTGGTATCGGTTAGCTACATAATCTTCTAGCTGCACTTCTGCTGACAGATGGGGTGCTAGCAAACTAGCACGATCATCCGTGGATTGAGACCAAGGGAAGGTATTGGCGTTTAAATCCTCGGGCCTATGGAACCAGGGATAACCCCCAAAGACTTCATCCGCGCACTCGCCGGATAAGGCCACAGTGGCCTCCTTTTTGATTTCCTGGCAAAATAGATAAAGGGATGAATCAACATCAGCCATACCTGGAAGGTCTTTGGCCAGGGTGGAGGTCTTTAAAGCATCCACCAATCTCTGGGTATCAACGGTGATATAATGATGCTGGGAATTAAGATAATCCGACATACGTTTTACCCAGGGTGCATCAGAGTTTGGTTGATAGGTACTGGCTTTGAAATACAGTTCATTATCCACATAGTCCACCGAAAAAGTGTGTAACTGACCTAACCCTTGCTGCTTATAGGCCCTGGCAGCAAAGGAAGATAATGCGCTGGAATCAAGTCCACCGGATAGTAATGTGCAGACAGGAACATCGGCCACCAGTTGGCGGGAAATTGAGTCCCCTAAAAGATTTCTCACCTTATTTACCGTAGTGTGCAGGTCATCTTCATGGGGCTTACTGATCAGGCTCCAATATTTTTTTATAGTGAGGTTATTATCTTTATATAAAAGGCAATATCCGGGTCTGAGTTCAGATATATTTTTAAAGACTCCGTGTCCGGGAGTACGGGCCGGCCCAAGACCAAATATTTCTGCAAGGCCGTCCATACCTATTTCCGGTTTAATCAAGGGGTGAGCCAGCAGGGCCTTTAATTCGCTGCCAAAGATAAAGGCATCGCCCCGTCTGGCATAAAAGAGCGGTTTTACCCCCATCCGGTCCCTGGCCATAAATAAGCTTTGCTCCGCCTCGCTCCAAATCCCAAAGGCGAATATTCCATTAAAACGCTCAACACAGCTGCTTCCCCACTCCATATAGGCAGTTAATAATACCTCAGTATCGGAATGTCCTTGAAAGGTATAGCCCTTGTATTCTAATTCCCGTCTTAGTTCCGGTGTATTATATAACTCACCGTTGTAGACAATAACAAAGGTACGATCCCCGGCGGTGCGAATCATAGGCTGGGCACCACCTTCAGGATCAACTACACTTAGGCGCCTGTGGCCTAAGGCAGCCCTGGAAGAGACCCAATGGCCGACGGCATCAGGGCCACGATTAGTTAAAGTGGCAGTCATTTCTTCAAGAATGTGCCGGTCCCTTGGTAATTGAATATCCTGATCAATCCAACCAGTTATGCCACACATTTCTTTCATCCTCCTTTATACGACCATAGGCCTTAAACTATTGGGCAAAAATAAAAACCACAGGATAAATGCTGGTAAAACACATTTAACCAAGTGGCGTCGTTGCCCCGGTGTCACTTTAGGTGACCTGTTTTCCTTTAGTAATATATTACGCTTGTTAACCCTAAAATGTCATAAAAGGGCCCAGGCAATTTATACCTGAGGCAAGCTTATGTATAAAGCCTTATATAATTAAAAGTAATGGACATTTGTTGACACTGGTCGTAAAATTAATATATTTGAGTAGTAATATTCTTGAGGTGTTTTCAATGTTTGAAAGGCGAGTACTCCTGGCTGACCCGGATCTGGAATATAGAAAAAAACTGAGGGACTTGCTGAGACAGCACGGCTACTTAGTTGTGGCTGAAACAGAGGATGGCAGAGGTACACTCCAGGCAGCATTTCAAAACCAGCCTAATTTGGTTATCATGGAGAGTGATATGCCGGGTTGCAAAGGGCTGGAAGTTGCCAGGCTTATTGAGGAAAATCGCCTTGCTCCTGTTGTTCTGGTTACCTCCCAAACCCATAGAGAACTGATTGAGGAGGCTAAGGTATCTTCTGTGCTGGGATATCTAATAAAACCTATTGATGAGGCTAGCTTAATTCCCACTATTGAGATGGCCCTTGCTACCTTTAAGAGAATTACCAAGATGGAAGAAGAGAATAGAAAGCTAAAGATGAGACTCGAGGAGAAAAACCTGGTGGAGCAGGCAAAACATCTATTAATGGAAAAAAAAGGCTTTAGCGAGCAAGCAGCCTACCGTTTTATCCAGAAAACAAGTATGGATCGGGCCAGCACCATGGCTAGGGTCGCTCAACAGGTGATAGTCTCCTTAAAGCCACATGTTTAAGCCGGATGTATACAATATTATTATGCTTAAATAATTGACTAGTAGCTTAGCCACAGGGTATATTAATATTTAGCAAGTTAATAACTTTTGGGGCAAAGGCGTCCCAACTGGATCTTTAGATGATAAGGGTCTAGTTGGGACGTCTTTATTTTTAGGGGGAGATTGACTAATGCGGCCCTTAACATCTCAAGAAGTTTTAGAACATGTCAAAGAATATCATGTAAAATTTGTTCGGCTGCAGTTTACGGATATTGGAGGCTCCTTTAAAAATATCGCCGTCACTGTTGAGGAACTGGAAAGAGCCTTGGAAGGAAGGGTGTGTTTTGATAGCGCCGTCCTTGAAGGACAGTATGGTCCAGGGCAAAGGGATATTTTCTTAAAGCCTGACCCAACTACGCTGGAAGTGTTTCCTTGGCGTCCCAGGGAAGGTGCGGTAGCTCGCTTGATTTGCGATGTTGTAGACTCGATGGGAAAAGCTTACCCTGGCTGTGCCAGAAGCAACTTGAAAAATTCTTTAAACGAACTAACTAGAGCCGAGCTGGATCTCTCGGTAGGAGCAGAAATAGAATTCTTTCTATTTAACACTGACCAACAGGGGCGCCCGGTTCAACAAACCCATGATAATGCCGGTATCTGTGACCTAACACCTGTAGATCTTGGGGAAAATGCCCGGCGTGATATGGTTCTTACCTTAGAGGAAATGGGTTTTCAGATAGTATCAAGTAATCACGAAAGTGCCCCCGGACAGCATGAGATTGTACTAAGGGAAGATAACCCTTTGAGTATGGCCGATAAAATAGCAACCTTTAAATTTGTAGTAAGGACTATTGCTCAACGCCATGGCTTGCATGCTTCCTTTATGCCTAAACCCTTTCCGGGTCAAAATGGATCAGGTATGGCCTTGGTATTTTCCATTTGGAACCAGTTGGGAGATAACATGCTTGTTGAACCAGGCCAGCCCTATGGACTAAGTAAACTGGCGGGATCTTTTATAGCGGGGCTTACCAAACACGCCTGTGCGCTTACCGCAGTAACTAACCCATTGGTCAATTCCTATAAACGATTGGGTAACTCAGAGGTTGAGAGGGTATTAAAGGGTTGGTCCGAGGGGAACAGAAGCTCGATGCTTAGGGTTCCTGCCCTGCGTGGTATTGATACCAGGATTGTTTTGCGCAGCCCGGATGCTACCTGCAATCCCTATTTTGCCCTATCCCTGATTATGCAAGCCGGGCTAAAGGGTATAAAGGAAAACCTTCCTCTGCCTGTGTCAATGGATGAAGATATATCCGGCGGCAGGGTGCCCAGAAACCTTGGTGAGGCATTGGATGCCTTGGCCGGGGATGAGTTTATTCAAACTGTACTGGGAAGCCATACCTACAACAGGTATATGGAGATTAAAAAGCAGGAATGGGATGATTTCCAATATTATGTTCATCCCTGGGAGTTTGAAAAATATTTGACCAATTATTAAGGATTAACTAGAAGGTTATCCTTCTCTAAAAGAATAAATAGGAGGTTCATCAAACAATGACATTTAGTAAAGGAACAAATGCCAGTAATGCTACCCTGACCAAACTACGCACTCCCGACAGCTACTGTCCATTTAGCGGAATGTGCACCACCTGCCTGGATGGCTGTCCAGGTTTCTGTGAAATTGGTAAATCTGCCGTGAGAGGTAAAGAGGTACTTTATCCACAGCCCTTCGGCAAGACCACTTCCGCTTCTCAAAAGGATTATCCTGTTGATTATTCCCACTTTAATATTATGGGTACTGCTGTTGGTGCACACGGCATTGAGCCAAACCCTGATAAGGCTATTTTCCCCGCGGTAAATTTAGACTCCTACCTGGGAGTAAATAAAGACCTGAAGCTTACCACCCCCATCATTGTTGCTGCCATGGGTTCCACCAATGTCGCGGCTGACAACTGGGATCACCTGGCTGCAGGCTGTGCTATCTCCGGTGCAGGTATTGCCATTGGTGAAAACGTTTGTGCCATGGACCCCAACGTAGAGATTAAAAATGGTCGTGTTGTGCATTCACCTAATCTAGCTAGAAGGATCAAAGATTTCCAAGAGTGGTCCCAGGGTGCAGGCTTTATTGCAGTGCAGGCAAACGTTGAAGATACCAAGCTGGGTGTTCAAGAATATGCCCTGGAAAAGCTTGGCGTAGATGCCGTTGAAATTAAATGGGGACAGGGTGCCAAGGACATTGGCGGCGAGGTAAAACTTAGCAGCCTAGAACGTGCCCTGGAGCTTAAAGGACGTGGCTACATCGTTCTGCCTAACCCTGAAGAGCCAAAGGTACAGGAAGCCTATAAGGCCGGTGCTTTCAAAGAGTTTGAGCGTCACTCCCGTATCGGTATGGTTTCTGAAGAAGGCTTTGTTAAGAGGGTTGATGAATTACGTGCAGCAGGTGCCAAGTATATATTCCTGAAGACCGGTGCTTATCGTCCTGCTGACTTAGCCCGGGCAGTGAAATTTGCCTCCCTGGCTAAAATTGACCTTCTAACCGTTGACGGTGCTGGCGGTGGAACTGGTATGAGCCCCTGGCGTATGATGAACGAGTGGGGTGTGCCTACTGTTTACCTGCAGGCGCTGCTAACCAAATACTGTGACAGACTGGCTGCTAAGGGCGAGTATGTTCCGCCTGTGGCTATGGCTGGCGGCTTTACCCTGGAAGACCATATGTTCAAAGGCTTTGCCATGAGCGCTCCCTATGTTAAGTCCATTGCCATGGCCCGTTCCGCTCTGACTGCAGCAATGGTCGGCAAGAATGTAGGACAGTTAATTAAAGATGGTAAAGTTCCCACTGAGTACAAAAAGTATGGTGAAAATCTGGAGCAAATCTTCATTAATACAGCAGTCCTTAAAGATAAGCTGGGCGACCGTTTCAATGATCTGCCTGTAGGTGCAATTGGCGTATACACATATTTTGAGCGTCTATCCCAAGGTCTGCGTCAATTTATGTGTGGGGCGAGGAAATTTGGCCTGGATTACATCACCCGGGATGATCTAGTAGCCCTTACCCCTGAGGCAGCCCAGCTTAGTGGTATTAAATATGTTATGGAAGCAGATGCCGACGAGGTAGAGAAAATCCTTGGTTAAATTGGAATATTGTATACTTGCTTTAACCTATTGACTAAAGCATAAGGACTAGACTATAATACTGCTATAGAAGTTGAATATCAATGGATACAAAGTTGTATCCTATCATGGCAACGTTGCCCAGACAGGTCTTTATAGTCCTGGCTGGGCTTTTTGTTGTTTTCGGGGGGATTTCGTGGCTAATCAACGAATAATCATCGTCGATGAAGATGAAACATGGCGAAAGAATCTAAAGACCATGTTGGGCAAGTTGGGCTATCTGGTAGTCGGAGATGCCTCCGACGGCACCGGTGCACTCAAACAAATCCGCACTCGTCTTCCTGACCTATTGATTTGCCAAGATAATTTGCCAGGATTGAGTGGTTTGGAGCTTGCCCAGATCTTATATGAAGATAAGCTTGGCCCTGTTATATTAACCACAGATTATATGCAGCAAGAGCTAGTTGAGAAGGCCAAGGATGCTAGGGTGTTTGCCATTATGCTCAAACCCATTGACGAGAGTCACTTGCTTCCGGCGGTAGAACTTGCCCTAGGTAATTACCAAGAAATTATCAAATTAGAAAAGCAGGTTAGCGAATTAAGGGATACTTTGGAAACCAGAAAGCTGGTGGAAAAGGCCAAAGGTATCTTGATGAAGAGCATGAGAATTACCGAAGAGGAAGCCTTTAAAAGAATTCAAAAGCAAAGCATGAACAAGAGGATTTCCATGCGAGCTGTGGCTGAAGCCGTAATATTAGCCTATAACATTAATCAGGTTTAACTAAATTAGGGTAATTGAATAGCGGCACAAGGATGTACCGGAGGCAATGGCGCCTTTTATTAGGGGATTACTCAATTTCCTTTTTATAAAAGGCGTTTATTTATTTAAACAACAAAAGTTGTCAACAAATTAACCAAGGGAAGGTGGCTAAATTTATGGACGCTGCAATTAAAAAGGATGTATTAGACAAGGCTAGGGAAATGGGAGTTAAGTTTGTTCGCCTACAGTTTACTGATATTTTTGGTGCTCTGAAAAACGTGGCCATTACTGTTGAACAATTAGAAAAGGCCCTCGATGGAGAAATGATGTTTGACGGTTCTTCCATCCACGGTTTTACCAGAATTGAAGAGTCTGACATGTACCTTCGTCCAGACCCCAGCACCTTTGTGGTATTCCCATGGAGACCCCGTGAGGGAGCGGTGGCACGTTTGATTTGTGATGTTTACAATCCAGATGGCACTCCCTTCGAAGGCAGCCCGCGTTATGCCCTTAAAAAGGTATTGGCAGAAGCAAAAGAAATGGGCTACACCATGAATGTAGGTCCTGAGTGCGAATTTTTCCTTTTCCATTTAGATAAAGACGGTAAACCTACCACTGATACACATGATGAAGCTGGTTACTTTGACATGACCCCCATTGATATGGGTGAAAACGCCCGTCGTTTCATGGTACTAACCCTGGAGGAAATGGGCTTTGAAATTGAGGCCTCCCACCACGAGGTAGCTCCTGGACAGCATGAAATCGACTTTAAATATTCCGACGCTTTAGATGTTGCCGATAAAATCATGACCTTCAAGTTTGTTGTTCGTACCATCGCCCAGCGCCATGGTCTGCACGCAACCTTTATGCCAAAGCCAATCTTCGGTATTAACGGTTCTGGCATGCACATGAACCAGTCCCTCTTTACCCTGGATGGGGAAAATGCTTTCTATGACCCCAGTACTCCAGATCAACTGAGCCAAACTGCAAAATACTACATTGGAGGTTTGATCAAGCACGCTCGTTCCTTTGCTGCTCTAACCAACTCCAGTGTAAACTCTTATAAGCGTCTGGTTCCCGGCTATGAGGCTCCATGCTATGTGGCTTGGTCCCTGCGGAACCGCAGTTCCTTAATCCGTATTCCTGCTAAGCGTGGCATGTCTACCCGTGTTGAACTGCGCAACCCAGATCCAGCTTGCAACCCATACCTGGCCATTGCCGCTGCTTTAAAGGCTGGTCTTGATGGTATCAAGAACCAGATTGAACCACCTGTACAGACTGAGAAAAACATTTATCATATGGACGCTGCCGCAAGGGCTGCTGAAGGTATTGTGGCTTTACCCGCCAGCATCCAAGAGGCAGTTGTGGAATTGCAAAACAACCCTGTTATCTCTTCCGTACTAGGAGATCATATCCTGGGTCGTTTCGTGGAAGGTAAAATGGAAGAGTGGGATGAGTTCAGAACCACTGTCCATGATTGGGAGCTTAAAAAGTACCTGACTGTTTACTAGAAGTAGAAAAATAGCTAAATAAATAAAAGGCAGGCTATATCCGGAAGGGGTATGGTCTGCCTTTTGTTGCTTTTTATAAAAGTATACATAATTCATAGAGAACAACTATGGATTTTTGTAGAATTTTTGATATACTAAATAAGAAGATGAAATGGCACAATGGGGTGCCAGTTAATTAGGCAATGACGCCTGCACGAGGTATGCACTTTTTTGCTGCCTGTATGTAGGCGTTTTTTTAATTTGTGATATAATATCATGTAAGTTAAAGCAGAAAGGTGTGTTATTGTGACCAAGCTGACTAACAATGATGTTAGGCAAATGTGTAAGGAATTAAACGTAAAATTTATCCGTCTCCAGTTTACTGACATCTTTGGGGTCCTGAAGAATGTGGCCATTACAGTAGAGCAACTGGATAAAGCCCTTGAGGGGGAGATGATGTTTGACGGCTCCTCCATTGAAGGATTTGTACGTATTGAAGAATCAGACATGTACCTGCGTCCCGACCCAAATACCTTTGTTGTATTTCCCTGGAAACCTAGAGAAGGTGCTGTAGCCCGTCTAATATGTGATATTTATAATCCAGATGGGACCCCCTTTATAGGTGACCCACGTTATGCCTTGAGAAGGGCAGTTGCTGAGGCTGCCGAGATGGGCTATACCATGAATGTCGGCCCAGAGGCTGAGTTTTTCCTGTTTCATGTGGATGCCAACGGGCGTCCAACCACCAATACCCATGATAAAGCAGGTTACTTTGACATGACTCCCATTGATCTGGGTGAAGATGCCAGAAGGGATATGGTGCTTACCCTTGAACAAATGGGTTTTGAGATAGAGGCCTCCCACCATGAGGTAGCTCCTGGTCAGCATGAAATTGACTTTAAATACTCGGATGCATTGGCTGCTGCTGATAACATTGTTACCTTTAAACTGGCAGTAAGAACCATTGCACAGCGTCATGGACTTCATGCCACATTTATGCCAAAGCCGGTCTTTGGTATGGCTGGCTCAGGTATGCACCTCAACCAATCCCTCATTACTAATGAAGGGAAAAATGCTTTCTATGATCCCAGTGCTCCCATTGGTATGAGTGAAGAAAGTATGAATTATGTTGCTGGGTTAATGAAACATATCGGTGCTATCACCGCCGTTATTAACCCCACAGTAAACTCTTATAAGCGTCTTGTATCAGGCTATGAAGCACCTGTTTATGTAGCTTGGTCATCCCGTAACCGCAGTCCATTGATTCGTATTCCCGCTAAAAGGGGAATGTCCACAAGGGTTGAGCTGAGGAGTCCGGATCCATCCTGTAATCCTTATCTGGCCCTGGCGGTATGTCTGAAGGCAGGCCTAGACGGTATAAAGAAAAAGCTGGTTCCACCACCACCGACCGATAGAAACATTTACGAGATGTCTATAGCAGAGAGGCGGGAAGCTGGGATTACCAGCCTGCCGGAAAACTTGCAGGAAGCATTAAAGGAACTTCAGGTCAACACAGTAATCAAAGAAGCATTAGGCCCACATATATTTGATCGGTATTTGGAAGCCAAGTCCATTGAGTGGGATCGTTACCGTATGCAGGTTAGTCCCTGGGAATTGGAAGAATATCTGACAAAGTATTAAAAATAGCATAAATTATATCTAGTCAAAGGTTTTTGCCCGGACAAGCGTACATTAAGGGTAGTGCCTTCGTCCGGGCCCTTTTGTCCCTTTTGGGTGTCAGAAAATTCTGGAAAATTATATTGTTTAAGGAATTGGCAGTTAATATTGGAATTGTTTTAATAAGGAAGTTTGTTTTCTAGTTGACTATTAATTAGAGGTTCACAGGTTAAGGCAATTGCCCGCCTGTAGTAAATGTATAATTCTGCAAATAGGAGGTCATGACACCAATGACTGGTATATCTCAAGGAAATCCTAAGGGATTGCCCTCAAAACAAGGCATGTACGATCCCAGCTTAGAACGTGATGCCTGCGGCATTGGGTTTGTTGCCAATATTAAAGGGGTAAAATCCAACGAAATTTTGCACAAGGCTCTGACCATTCTGGTTAATCTTGACCACCGTGGCGGGCAGGGTGCCGAGACAAACACCGGTGACGGTGCAGGAATTCTTATGCAAATCCCCCACAACTTCTTTGAAAAGGAGTGTGCTAAGCTGGGCTTTAACCTGCCTGGCCCTGGGAAATATGGCGTAGGCATGCTATTCCTTCCTAATGATACTGCCAAGTATGAAGCTTGCAAAGGAATTCTGGAGCAGGTTATCGCAGAGGAAGGACAAAACCTCCTGGGCTGGAGAGAGGTTCCCGTTGATAACTCAATGATTGGTGATTCAGCCAAATCAGCACAGCCATATATTACTCAGCTATTTATTGGCTCAAATCCCGAACTAACTGAGAAGGAATTTGAGCGTAAGCTATATATAATCAGAAAAAGGGCAAAAAAGGAAATCCGCAGATCTGTCCTAATGGATGGAGAAACCCTGTACTTTGCCAGTATGTCCTCAAGGACCATTGTTTACAAGGGCATGCTTACCCCCGAACAGCTTGACCAGTTTTACTTGGATTTAAAGGACTCTGATATAGAAATTGCTTTAGCCCTCGTACATTCACGTTTCAGCACCAATACCTTCCCAAGTTGGGAAAGGGCTCACCCCTACCGCTACCTGATTCACAATGGCGAGATTAATACCCTCAGGGGTAATGTTAACTGGATGCACGCCAGGCAGGCCATGTGCCAATCAGAGCTTTTCGGTGACGATATCAAGAAGGTGCTGCCTGTTATAGATCAAGAGGGCAGCGACTCTGCAATGTTTGATAACTGCATGGAGTTTCTATTTTTATCAGGACGCTCACTACCCCATGCGGCCATGATGATGATTCCTGAGCCTTGGGCCAATCATGAAAGTATGAGTGATGAGAAAAAGGCCTTTTACGAATATCACAGCTGCTTGATGGAACCCTGGGATGGTCCTGCAGCCATCGCCTTTACAGATGGCAAGATTATTGGGGCTTCCCTTGATAGAAACGGTCTAAGACCATCCCGCTACTATGTAACCAAGGATGACATGATTGTCCTTGCCTCGGAAGTAGGTGTGCTGGAGATTGAGCCTGAAAATGTAGCCTATAAAGAGAGGCTGCATCCAGGAAGAATGCTTCTGGTGGACACCGAAGCCGGACGAATTGTTACCGATGATGAATTAAAGCAGGGAATGGCATCGGCGCATCCTTACCGTCAATGGATCCAAGAATACATGGGTAATCTTGAAGAACTACCAGATGCTCCAAAGGTTAAAGGGGATAGCGATAACATAATCCAGCGTCAGCAAGCCTTCGGGTATACCCATGAGGAATTGCTAAAGACTCTTGAGCCTATGGGTAAAAACGGGGTTGATCCGGTAGGTGCCATGGGTAATGATACTTCCCTGGCAGTTTTATCAGAAAAACCACAACTCCTATATAACTATTTTAAGCAACTTTTTGCCCAGGTAACTAACCCGCCAATTGATGCCATTAGGGAAGAGATTATTACCGCCAGCGGTACTACCATTGGCTCAGAAAAGAATTTGATTAAACCTGAACCAAGTAGCTGCCAGAGATTAAGGATTAAGAGTCCAATTTTAAACAGTGAAGAGCTTGCTAAACTGCGTTGCATTGACAAAGAAGGCTATAAATCAACTACCCTGCCAATTTTATATAAGGTGGAAGATGGCACCACC
Source organism: Desulforamulus aquiferis (assembly GCF_030577015.1). NCBI lineage: Bacteria > Bacillati > Bacillota > Clostridia > Eubacteriales > Peptococcaceae > Desulforamulus > Desulforamulus aquiferis. The sequence goes on from NZ_JARPTC010000001.1 coordinate 159,933, forward strand.
GGGCTAGAAAAGGCCATGAATGAACTATTTTTGGCTGCAGACACTGCCATTGTCGAGGGTAATAATTTGTTGATTCTTTCCGATAGGGGAATCAACCAGGAGGATGCAGCTATACCGGCGCTGCTGGCAGTTTCCGGACTACATCACCACCTGATTCGCGAAGGAACCCGTACTAAAGTAAGCCTGATTCTGGAATCCGGGGAGCCTAGGGAGGTACACCATTTTGCCCTGCTGCTGGGTTACGGTGCCAGTGCCATTAACCCATATCTGGCCATCGAAACATTGGAAGATATGATTAACAGGGGCTATATTACTGAGATTACTGTTAAAGATGCAAGCAAAAACTATATCAAGGCATCAACCAAAGGTGTAGTTAAGGTAATGTCCAAGATGGGCATTTCCACCATCCAAAGTTATTCCGGAGCCCAAATATTTGAGGCCATCGGTATTCACCAGTCCGTCATAGACAAGTACTTTACATGGACACCATCACGCATTGGCGGCATTGACATTGATGCCATTGTTAAGGAAGTTGAGCTTCGCCACAAGAGAGCCTTTACTGAACAGGAAGGCCGTGATGAAACCCTAGATTCAGGCTCATCCCTTCAGTGGCGTCATGATGGTGAAGAACACCTATTTAACCCCAAAAGCATCTACTATTTACAGAGGGCTTGTCAGAATAGTGACTATGGTTTGTTTAAAGAATATTCCAAGCTGCTGGATGATGAAGCCAGAAAGACTTGTACCCTCAGGGGAATGTTTAAATTTAAAAACAACAGAAAGCCTATCCCCATTGATGAGGTGGAACCGGTAGAAGCTATTTGTCGCCGCTTTAAGACAGGGGCCATGTCCTTTGGTTCCATCAGCAGAGAGGCCCACGAGTGTCTGGCCATTGCTATGAACCGTATTGGCGGCAAGAGTAATACCGGTGAAGGTGGGGAAGATCCGGCCCGTTTCTTGCCGGATGCCAACGGTGACTTAAGGCGCAGTGCTATCAAACAGGTGGCCTCAGGGAGATTTGGTGTTACCAGCAACTACCTGGTTAATGCCGATGAAATACAAATCAAGATGGCTCAGGGTGCTAAGCCTGGTGAAGGAGGTCAACTTCCTGGCCGGAAGGTTTACCCATGGGTTGCTCAGGTAAGGGGCACCACTGCGGGAGTAGGGTTAATTTCTCCTCCACCGCACCATGATATTTACTCCATTGAGGATCTCGCGGAACTGATCCATGACCTGAAAAATGCTAACCCCCAAGCGAGAATTAATGTTAAGCTGGTTTCCGAGGTAGGGGTAGGAACTATTGCCGCAGGGGTGGCAAAGGGTCGGGCTGACGTTGTGTTAATTAGTGGTTATGATGGCGGAACAGGTGCTTCTCCCCGTACCAGTATGAGGCATGCAGGCCTTCCCTGGGAATTAGGACTGACAGAAACCCATCAAACCCTGGTGCTGAACCAACTCCGTGACCGTATTGTAGTTGAGACCGATGGTAAGTTAATGACTGGCCGCGATGTGGTAATTGCTACCCTTCTTGGGGCAGAGGAATACGGCTTTGCGACTGCACCTCTGGTGGCTATTGGTTGTGTCATGATGCGTGTTTGCAACCTAGATACCTGCCCAGTGGGCGTGGCAACCCAGAATCCCGAATTGCGCAAAAACTTTAAGGGTAAGCCCGAGTATGTAGTTAACCTGATGCGGTATATCGCTCAGGAAATGCGTGAGGTTATGGCAGAACTAGGCTTCCGCACTATTAACGAAATGGTGGGCAGGACAGATGTGCTGGATGTTTGTGATGCCGCTGAACATTGGAAGAAGAAGGGCTTAGACCTTACCCCGCTTCTTTATCAGCCTAATCTACCAGACACTGTGGGCAGATACTGCAGTATTAAACAGGATCATAGGTTGGATAAATCCCTTGATATGCAGCAGCTTCTTGATATTTGCAAGCCTGCACTGGAAAAGGGAGAACCGGTGGAAGCCAGGTTAAATATTAGAAATATTAACCGGGTGGTAGGTACTATTTTAGGCAGCGAAGTAACCAGGCGTTACGGTGGCCAAGGTCTACCTGAAGATACAATTAAATTATACTTTGAAGGTTCTGCGGGCCAAAGCTTTGGAGCCTTTGTTCCCAAGGGAATAACACTGAATCTGGAGGGTGATGCCAACGATTATGTTGGTAAAGGCCTTTCCGGCGGAAAGATTTGTGTTTACCCACCAAGTAAAGCCACCTTCGTACCTGAGGAAAATATCCTTATTGGTAACGTAGCCCTTTACGGTGCCACCTCAGGAGAGGCATATTTCCGTGGTATAGCGGGAGAGAGATTCTGCGTTAGAAACAGTGGTGTCCAGGCGGTTGTTGAAGGTGTAGGCGACCATGCCTGTGAATATATGACCGGCGGTAGAGTGGTAGTTCTTGGTTCAACGGGCAGAAACTTTGGGGCAGGAATGTCCGGCGGTATTGCCTATGTACTTGATGAAAATGGTACATTCCCCAATCTTTGCAATAAAGAAATGGTTCTCCTCGAAAAACTGGAGGATGCTGGGGAAATCGAAGAGGTTAAAAACCTGATTGAACAGCACTTAAGGTACACCCAAAGCCAAGTGGCTCAGCAGGTTCTTGATAACTGGGATAGTCTGATCAGCAAATTTGTTCGGGTTATACCTAAGGATTATAAGCGTGTGATGGAAGCCATCGAGCAGGCTCACAAGGCTGGTTTAAGTGGAGAGGAAGCCATTATGGCTGCCTTTGAGGAAAACAAAATGGATAAGTCTCGGGTTAGTGGTAACTAGCCCTGCAAAAAGGTTGGGAGGGTACATCATGGGTAAACCTACCGGATTTTTGGAATATAAAAGGGAACAGGCGCCATACCGAAATCCTATTGAAAGAATCAATGACTGGCAGGAACTTAATAATAGCCTGCCTGAGGAAAAGCTAAAAGAACAGGCAGCTCGCTGCATGGAGTGTGGAACTCCCTTCTGCCACAGTGGCATGATTATTAATGGGGTGGCCTCTGGCTGCCCCAACCATAACCTTCCCCCCGAGTGGAATGATCTGGTTTACCGGGGCTTGTGGAAGGAAGCCTTTCAACGCTTGGTTAAGATTAATAATTTCCCCGAGTTTACTGGCAGAGTGTGTCCTGCCCTTTGTGAGGGTGCATGTACAGGCGGCCTGATAGGCTCCCCTGTGACGGTGAAAAATATTGAATGTGCCATTATTGATCGGGCCTTTGAGGAAGGCTGGCTAAAGCCCCAGCCCCCAGTAAAGCGTACAGGCAAAAAGGTTGCTGTAGTAGGCTCCGGTCCTGCAGGATTAGCTGCTGCGGCCCAGCTTAACAAAGCAGGCCACTGGGTAACGGTATTTGAACGTGCCGACAGGGTTGGCGGACTCCTTATGTATGGTATTCCCAATATGAAACTGGATAAGAAATATGTTCAGAGACGTGTAGAACTAATGGAGGCAGAGGGCATTAAGTTTCTCACAGGCACAGAGGTGGGCAAAAACTATCCTGCCAAGGAATTATTGAAGGAATTTGATGCGGTGGTTCTCTGTGGCGGGGCAACCAAGCCCAGGGATTTGGCAATTGAAGGCAGGAACCTCAAGGGTGTTCATTTTGCCGTGGAGTTCCTCTCGGCCAACACTAAAAGCCTACTGGATACCAACCTTGAGGATGGCAATTTTATTTCCGCCCAGGACAAGGATGTAATCGTTATAGGTGGTGGTGATACCGGTACTGATTGTGTGGGCACATCCCTAAGGCACAGGTGTAAGAGTGTCACCCAGCTGGAGATTATGCCCCAACTTCCTTTGGAGCGTGGCAGCAACAATCCTTGGCCAGAATATCCAAGGGTGCATAAGGTTGACTATGGTCAGCAGGAGGCGGCCGCAATCTTTGGCGAGGATCCAAGACAATACTGCATAACAGCTAAGAAATTTGTTGGAGATGAACAGGGTCAATTGAAGGAAGTGCACACAGTAAAGGTGGAATGGGTTAAGGACGACCTTGGTCGTTTTACCCCCAGGGAAATTGCCGGGACTGAAAAGGTTTGGCCCGCCCAGCTTGTGCTTTTGGCCATGGGCTTTACCGGGCCAGAAGAAACACTTTTTGAACAACTTGGTGTGGAACGTGACGAACGCAGCAACGCCAAGGCTGAATATGGTAAATTTGCTACAAACCTAGAAGGCGTATTCTCAGCCGGAGATATGAGGCGGGGTCAGAGTTTAGTAATTTGGGCAATCAACGAAGGCAGAGGAGCAGCCCGGGAATGTGATCGTTACTTGATGGGTTCCACCAATCTGTTATAAAATACTAAAAAGCTAAATTGATAACGCTCCTATAATGGGAGCGTTATTTTTTAGATTGACGGGTAAAAAACTGTACTGGAGGTAGTTTGTTTGCAATATAAAATCGTAATAATAGGCGGTGGGCCTGGTGGTTATGTTGCAGCTATTCGTGCCGCCCAAATGGGAGCTAAGGTTGCCTTGATCGAAAGGGAGCGGGTGGGGGGCACCTGCCTAAATTGGGGCTGCATACCTACCAAAGCTTTGGTCGCAGGGGCAGAGCTGCTGCGTAAAATTCAGTCAGCCGGGGAATTTGGCATTACCATTGAGAATAAAGAATTTAACCTGGCAAAGCTAATGGAGCGTAAGGATGCAGTTGTAAATAAAATGGTTACGGGTATCAATTATTTATTAAAGAAGAATAAAGTGGACTTAATCCCTGGGGCGGCAAAATTGGGGGAAACAGGCAAGGTAATAGTTGAATTGAATGACGGAGGCATTTCGGAATTAGCAGCAGAGAACATTATCTTAGCCACTGGAACAAAGCCAGCCACGATTGCTGCCCTGGGCTATGACGGGCAGAAGGTAATAACATCCAACGAAGCTCTGATTCTTCAGGAGGTACCACCGGAACTCTTAATTGTCGGCGGTGGGGTTATAGGCTGTGAGTTTGCCTGCATCTTTGCAGAAATGGGCAGCAGGGTAACAATTGTGGAAGCTATGCCTACCATCCTGCCCTTCACCGATCGTGATGCTGCCCGGCAGATGCAAACCATACTCAAGCGCAGGGGAATAACAGTCAAGACCAAGGCCAAGATAGAGAGAGTGGCAAGAACCCAGGAGGGAGTCACTGCTTTTTTAGAGGGTAATGAGGCTATCTATGCCGACAAGGTGCTTATCTCCATTGGTCGTACCATGAATGTCATGGGCCTGGGGCTAGAGGAAGCGGGAGTTGCCCTGGGGCAGCGGGGTGAGGTTATTGTTGACGAATATTTAAAGACAAGTGTACCCGGGGTCTATGCCATCGGTGATATAACGGGCAAGGTCCAGTTAGCCCATGTGGCTTCAGCCCAGGGTTTAGCTGCCGTTGAGAACATTATGGGTCAGCCTCGAAAAATGGATTACCGAGTAATACCCAGTTGTATATTTACCATACCTGAGGTGGCGGGGGTTGGCCTTACGATTCAGCAGTGTGAAGAGCTAGGCCTTAAGGCTAAAGTAGGAAAATTTCCCTTTATGGCTTCTGGAAAAGCTGCAGCCATGGGTGAGACCGAAGGATTTGTTAAATGCTTAGCCGACCCTGAGACAGATAAGGTGCTTGGTGTACATATAGTCGGACCCCATGCCACAGATTTAATCTCTGAGGCAGCATTGGCCATTAAAATGGGGGCTACTGTGGAACAGGTAACTCAAGTTATCCATGCTCACCCGACTTTAGCAGAGGCACTTTTAGAGGCAGCAGAGGCAGTTCATGGAAGAGCAATTCATATTTAGGGGCAAAGGGCAAGGAAAAGCTTGCTCTTTGCCCTTTTTTACGCTAGAGCCATTCTTAGCCGGCCATGCCTGCATTGTTAGGGGTAAAGCTTTGGACATCTAACTGCCCCCAGGCAGAATAACCCTGTTCCTTGGCCTGGCGCAGCAAAGACATATAACGTTTTTCACAAGCGTTGGTATACAGGATTGCCGCGTCCAACATATCTTTATCAGCCCATTGGAGTTGTTGGATTGCTATTTCCCACGAGGTTTTTGCCTGGACAATTTGCACCTCTAAGCTATACTCCCTTTTCGGGTCCTGCTTATCCTTTAGGATAGCTCTCCGTAGCCTTTTCCAAGAAAAGCCCTTAATAAGGCAAGAGAAGATCTCTTTATCTATTCTCATATTAATACCTCCTTGTCCAATTGCTAATGTTTATGGCCAAAGGACAAGGAGTATTACAAAAAATTTTAATGATTCTGATTTAGAATTATGTGAGTTATTTTACAATTTGGAATAAGTTTCAAGCTATTGAAGCTAATGGCATTGCTTGTTATAATTTTCTCAAGCTAATGAAACAGGAGGTGTTTTAAATGGCTAAACTTATTGGAACAATTAAGATCGTAAACGGCAAGGTACAACTGAAACGCATAGGTGATGGTGAAAAAATTAGAATGGGGTGCTGTTATAAAATGTATGCAGCCCTGAGAAGCTCAAAAAGTGTTTAAGTTCTACCCTAAAAAGGATGCTTATATAACCCCCCGGTTTACGGGAGGTTTTTTGCTTTTATAGCTAGAACCTTACAAAGTCATTTAGACGTTGCCAAATGCTACTGTACCATTTATTTATGCTTTTATTATTATTAGAACTTTTATCCGAAGAGGTGGCTGGTTGCGAAGCAACAATGCGCCATGGAGAGTCGGGTGATTGCTCATTATTTCTACTGGGAAAATAACTTGTTTTTACAAGGACAGGACGAAGTTTACCACCTTCATCCCTAACAAATCGTCCCCGGATTTTAACCTGACCTTCTACAGGTTGAAGGAACAAGTTAACAGCCCGATTATCACTTAGTTCAAATATTTCCTCCATGACATCCCATTTGTCAGCCATAATTTTCCACCTCCTGAAATTATTATAGGTTGCTGTAGGCTAATCTGGAAGGGGTGTAAAATGTCTGGTTGGCTGTTATAATGGTAAATAGTGACAAAAGATGGGAGGGCTACTATGGCAGACAAAGACAGTTTAAACCAGTCAATTTCTGAAGATAGAGAGGCATATATCCTAGAGGTACTCAGCCGTAAGATTGCTGAGCTGAAGGATGTTGCTTCAAAAAATCCCAGGGATGAACAACAACATCATCATGGGACTGATTTTCAGAGGGGAATGAGTGCGGGTTTTATTTCAGGCATTGGCTTTGCGACCCGTATCCTAGACACTGAGGGCAGCACCTATGCTAAGGTTCTGACCTTACTTGAGGAATATAACATCTGGGCCCAGGAGTTTAACCGAAGTCATAAATAGTAACAGCATTTATAAGCAGCGCATAGCATATTTTAACCCAGCTAAATAGGAAGGCCCTTTTTTGGGTTAGTGAGGGAAAGCTATGGGCGGATTAATTGTATATCCAGATATTATAGGTACTTTGGGCGATACCTGTTTTTTAGTAGTTCCAGCTATAAAAAATGAAATGGCTGGTTATGCAGAAAGGCAGGCCATGGGCGGAGAGGTTGGTTATAGGTTAGACTGGAACCTGGTAATTATTAAGAGTCTGGGTATTTGCCTGATAACCTTTGAAATACTTTGGGATGATGGAAACATTACAATTATTGGCTTTAAGCAAAACACCTGGGAACAGCTAGGTAACTTGATATACTATCGTAACCTGCTATTATTGCCTGACAGGGGGCTTATAGAAGATAACAATTCTTTGATAAGTCCAGTGGCAGCCCGGGAAGGATTTTTGCTCAAAGGGATCGATAAAGGACTGGTTAGTTTGGCAAATAAAGCTGCAAATATACCACCGGATCTTAATATACGAGGATTGATGACCCATTTAGCTGATTTATTAAACTCAACCAGAAAAGCCGGTCGAGATACATTTCTTATCTGACCGGGGGTGAATATGTGGAAACAGTTAGGGTTGCAAGCTATAATATTCATCATGCCCAGGGTACAGACAATAGGATTAACCTTAACAGGGTAGCAGCGGTACTTGCCTGCTCAGGAGCGCAACTAATGGGGCTTCAGGAAGTGGACAAATATCTTCCTAGAAGTTGTTTTAGACATCAGGCCAGACGATTGGGTAAGCTATTACAAAGGCAATGGGTCTACGGATCTACACTAAAATGGAGCCCTGCAAAGTACGGTAATGCAGTGCTAAGTCGTTGGCCTATAGTGAAATGGGAAAACCACCTGTTGACCAGCACCGGTGAACAGAGGGGACTGATAGAGGCAATAATCAATATAAGAGGTGTACCGCCAATTGCCTTTTATTGCACCCATTTAGGACTCAGCAAAATGGAAAGGAAAAAGCAGGCCCAGGAAGTCCTTGATATTATTTTTAAAAAAAGATACCCCTCAATTTTGGTGGGCGACTTCAACTCTGATAGAAATTCACCTGAGTATGAACTAATAACCTCGTTCCTCCAAGATGCCACAGGAATAGCAAGGGCTTTAAAGACTTTTCCGGCCCAAAAGCCTGAGGAACAATTGGATTTTATTTTTGTATCCCATGAATGGGAGGTAATGTCGGCATTTACAGTGGAATCCCAGGCTTCAGATCACCTGGCAGTGATATGTGATATAAGGCTTATAAAATAATAAAAGCGCCGATTATTCGGCGCCTTTGTTACTTAGCATTAGCGTAAATCATTTGTCCATAGGTAGCTGCCACAGGCAGTGAGCGCAGGAAAGTATTTCTTGTAGAGGTATCAAAGAAATACAAAGCACCATTAGTAGGATCACTTCCATACAGGGCGTCCAGGGTAGCTTCTTTAGATTTCTCAGTAGCAGGGCGATTAATCCAACCGTTTCTTACGGGGCTAAACTGATTTGGTGAATAAATTACTTCCCTGATTGAATTAGGGAAAATACCGCTTCTCACTCTGTTTATAACCACCGCTGCAACACCAACTTGTGCATCTAATGGTTCACCGCCGGCCTCTGCGTTAACCAATCTGGATAAAAGATCGAAGTCCTCATCAGTGAAGGGTATAACAGGCCTTTTTGCACTTCGACTGACTTCAACTACTGCACCTGCACTGCGGGAGGCAGCCACAGGAACGTTTAGTTGCTGACCTGGATAAATCAAAGTTCCACTAATACTATTGGCAACAATCAAGGCTTCAAGCCTAATACCCTGGTTCTGAGCAATTGTAAATAAACTATCTCCAGCTTTAACAGTATAGGTGGAAGCAGTTTGTTGTGGGGTGGCTTGCTTAGCCTGGCTATCAGGAATATTTAAAACTTGTCCGGGTTGAAGTAAATCTCCGGTCAGTTTATTGCTGCTTTTTATGGCATCAATACCTACACCGGTCTTTTGACTAATGATATAGAGCGAATCACCTGTTTGAACCGTATAATCATAACCATAGGCTGCAAATGCAGGAGTCATCAGACCCACAAAGCATAAGGCAACAACCAAACGTTTTATACGTTTAGAAATGTTCATTAAGTACAGTTACCCTCCTCTTGGCCTTCGAGGTTAGTTGTCGGGTTCGGGTTGGAAGGGCACCCCTACCGCACCTGTAGACACCCCCTGAAAAAGGTTGCGGATTCACCCCGTAAATATTTAGTCCCCCGTACTCCAGTTTTTGGAGATTCGGCCTATTAACCAATAAGTTAACAACAATTGTACAATCTTTCAATTAATACGTCTACCCACAAAATTTGGAAGTGGACCTAATACAATAAGTAAAACAAGGAGATACTAGCAATATTTCGCGGGGGGAGTGATTAATTGTGGCTTTTAGGAGAGGGGTCAAAATTGCCATAATTGGCTTGGGTCAGGTGGGAGCATCAACAGCCTTTGCCATTATGGCCAGTGGGATTGCCAGCGAATTGGTTCTTATCGATATCAACAGGGAAAAGGCTGAGGGTGAAGCTATGGACCTGGGAGATGCCGCTGCCTTTACAAAACCAATTAACGTTTATGAAGGAACCTATGCAGACTGCCAGGGAGCCCAGATAGTAATCTTCACTGCAGGGGCAAACCAAAAACCTGGAGAAACCAGGCTGGATTTAATGGAGAAAAATGTAACTATACTAAAGCAAGCAATGCCACAACTTGTAAAGTACTGTGAAAAATCCATTCTCATTATGGTAACAAATCCTGTAGATGTACTTACATATATTGCTTTAAAAACCTCAGAGCTACCACCCAATCAGGTCTTTGGCTCGGGAACAGTGCTGGATACCTCCAGATTTAAAGCTGCACTGGCACAACACTGTCAGGTTGATCCAAGGAATGTCCATACCTACATCGTGGGTGAACATGGTGACTCAGAGGTTGCCCTATGGAGTTCTGCCAATATAGCGGGCGTCAGCCTAGATGATTTTTTCCAGCTCAGGGGATTGGCTCCCCTGAATAGGGAACAGCTTGCCGAGCAAGTAAAAACCGCAGCCTATGAAATAATTCAGCGTAAAGGGGCCACCTATTATGCCGTTGCCCTTTCTATCAAGCGTATTTGTGAGGCCGTCTTAAGGGATGAAAACTCCATCCTAACCGTGTCAGGATTAGTAAAAGGCTCTTACGGAATTGAGGACTGTTGTTTAAGCTTACCCTGTATCGTTAACGGTCTTGGACGTGCCGAAACAGTAGTATTACCCTTATCTGTTGAGGAAGAGGACGCCCTAAGGAGATCTGCCAAACTTTTAAAGGATATTATTAAGCAGGCCGGCTTTTAAAGCCGGCCTGGCTCAACCCCCTATTGTGTGAGTGTGAAAAATATGTTATTATTCTTTAGTTGCTATCCTTCCGTATTAACCCTTGCAAAATTCATAATTGTTGCTATAATGTAATAGCGAAGTTTTTATGCGCCTGTAGCTCAGGGGATAGAGCGCCGGCCTCCGGAGCCGGGTGCACAGGTTCGATTCCTGTCAGGCGCACCACTGATAAGCCCATGAAGTCCTTAAAATACTGGATTTCACGGGCTTTTATATTTGATGAGGACAAGGCAATAGTTCCCAAAAGTTCCCGTTAAATCCATTAACGGATTGACAACCAGCCTGACAGATTGACAACTATAAGCTCTTGCCGAGCAGTAACGGCAGGAGTTTTTTATTAATGGACATATAAGGGAAGAAGTAATGATTGGGACAGTAGGTGATTTAAAACTCTGTTAGATGTGCTTAAGCAGTACTTGGAACTAAAAGTGAGGCATGAAAATGAAGATTTGTTACCAGGAAAAAAACTTTAGGCAAGATAGAATTGTTTTAATTAATCGCGTTAATCGAATTATCGAAGAATACCATTCAAAGGGTTATGACCTGACCTTAAGACAAGTGTATTACCAATTAGTTGCAAGAGATGTTATACCGAACAACGAGCGTAGTTATAAAAACCTTGGAAACTTAATATCTGATGGTAGAATGGCTGGCCTCATTGATTGGAATGCAATTATAGACCGCACAAGAAATTTAAGAAAAAACAACCATTGGAGTTCACCGGCTGAAATTATAGAAGCTTGTGCAAACCAATTTGCTTATAACAAGTGGGAAGAACAGGATAACTACGTTGAGGTTTGGGTTGAGAAAGACGCGCTAGTAGGAGTCGTGGGGCAGATATGTGGTAGGCTGGATGTTCCATTTTTCTCTTGCAGGGGTTATGTAAGCCAATCAGAAATGTGGGGAGCTGCACAGAGGTTGGAGAGGCTTGGAGAAGATAAGGGGATTGTTATTATTCACCTGGGTGACCATGATCCAAGCGGTAAAGATATGAGTAGAGATATAGTGGATCGGTTAAACACATTTGGTGTCTATCCTAAATTCATGCGAATAGCTCTAAATATCGATCAGATAGAGAAGTACAATCCCCCTCCTAACCCTACAAAACTTACCGACAGCCGTTGCCATGGATATATACGAGAGTTCGGGCATGAATGTTGGGAATTGGATGCACTTAAGCCGGAAATTATTGAAGAATTGATAAGAGAAACCGTTCTTCAATATTGTGATTTGTCCTTGTTTGAAAAATCCAAGGAAAGAGAGAATGAGTCAAAAAAGTTGCTCAAGAAAGTGTCAGCAAGCTGGAGTGAAATACAGGATACCTATTCAGCGTAATTACATTCAATTAAATGAAATAAGAAAGGGTAAAAAATTACAGTCCTAAAAAGGGCTGTTTTTTTATTTACGGCTACTTACTCAGAAAAGAAAGGAGTTTAAGATCATGGTCAGATTACATACCAAAAGTTATTTTCGCTCTCAACTACACCGCTACTACCGTAGACACCGGTGCTGCAACAGACTCAAAAGGAGTAGGGGGAAAGCGAAAATGTATGCGTTTACAGTAAAATGCTTTGAAGCTCGAAAATCTATCACCATAAGAGCAGAGACCCATAAAGACGCTGCTCGTAAGAGCGGGCTGGCCGCCCCAGGAGTTACCCTTACAGTAGAAGGTCCTGAAGAAAAGAATGTATGGAGAAGGTACCAGGTGGACCAGGCAGGTCGATTACGGGAAATAGCTAGTTACATAGCTTAGGAATTATTATTAAGGATGTGGTTATTTTGCTGTACCCCACACATATTGCCGCCGGTGCCTTGGCCGGGGCTATGGTGGTAAAGTTAACTTCTGCCCCACCAAAACTATGGCCACTGATTATAGGTACTTCAATGTTAGCATCCCTAGTACCAGACTTTGATAAAAGAGGTTCAAAGGCAAGTCGAACAGTTCCCGGATCGGGCTTTATAATTGGGGCTATAACTTCACATAGGGGTTTTTTACATAGCCTTGCGGCGATAGCGTTATTATCGGCAGGGCTATATCTTTTTTGGCCAGGTCTTCCAAAAGAAGTTTTGTTTGCTTTTACTGCAGGAGCTTTAAGCCATCCACTTGTTGATACAATCAACCCCCAGGGAGTTCAATGGCTGTGGCCCCTTAATGTAAAACTATCATTGGCCAGGATATTACCATGGCCGTTTTCTTTTACTACAGGCTCAAAAATAGAGAAGGGTATATTCCAGCCGATGCTCTGGTTTCTAACTGTTTGGCTGCTGCTGGGCGACAAAGTTAAATCGTTTATGTAGGAGTGAGAGTAATGAAGAAAAATATTTTCCAAATACGTAAAAATAAAAAGTTCTTTATTATTTTGTTGGCTTTTTTAGCTATATTTCTAGTCTCTATAGTAACGCCAGTGATGGCAGCAAATGATGGATTTAGCCTTCCTGATCCGGGACTATTTAAACCAGATTTGAACAAATCCAGTGACTCTGGTAAGGGATTCATAGCCGCGCTAAATATTTTGATAGGATTTGTTTCAGTTGTTTTTCTGGGCTACGCTGTATTAATGTTGGTCTGGGACTTGAAAGATTTGATCTCAGGTAAAAAAGACTTAAAGACTCAACAGGGGCGGTTTATCGCTATAGGTGTAGCAGCTTTGATATTATTACTTGCCCTGACTGGTGTATGGTATGTTGTATTGATTGCCATCTGGGATAAGATTTTAGTCCCGGTGATTAATGCTCTCTCAGGTAAATAACTAGGGAGGGTGATGAAGATAAAAAAGCAAAAAATATTTAAGCTTGGCATTTTAATTATTCTATGGGCAATAGTTTTCTCTACTATTTTATGTACGGCAATACCTAAAGCTTCGATGGCTGAACAAGACACATCATCAAGTCAAGTAAGTGATAGCGGTGACAGTGAGGATGATGAGGACGGCAGTGGAGGCGGATTAAGCATCGGGTTAATTTCCAGCTTAATTGAAAAAATTGATGCATTCATCCAGACTGTACAAGATTTAATACCTGGAAAATTGCTTTTAAAAGCTATAAAGAGCTGGATCTATAGCATTATTGATGATGCTTTACAACCTGTTCTAGGAGTATTTGGGAGGGCATTTCTTTTTACTCCGTCTGTTGCCGGTCAGGAATGGGTTAGATCGGGATGGAGTACAATGTTTTTCTTCAGCTTAGGCCTGTTTGCTCTGGCTGTTCTCATTTCTGGGGTCAGAATAATGTCTGCCAAAGGATTATCTGATATCGCTAAACCTTTAAAAGTTTTATGTGGTGCCCTGCTGGCATCTATTTCATCGTTATACCTCGTCGAATTTTTTGTGAGTTTTTTTAATTTTACGTTAGCTGGAGTTGTGCGGGAATATCTTATGGAGCTGGGGGCTAAATGCTCGTTGCTGGGTAACCCCGAATCCAGCGTATTTGATGGAAATATAATATTACTTGCGACACTAATTCCTCCGGAACAAATCGCCTCTGCCGTTACCCAGGGGCACAGTGTTAATTATTTTCTAGGGGCAGCCGGAGGAATTCTATTAAGTGGTTTTGGTAGCTTTTTTATAGCAATTCTGTCAGTTATTATAGGTCTCAGATACTTGGTTTTATGCCTATTGGCTATTACCGCACCTGGCTACTTCACCGGGGCGGCTCTTACTGGGACATGGGCTCCTCTAGCTGGTTGGGTAAACTTTTATTTCCGAACACTATTGTTGCAACTTATTTTTATTCTAGGGTGGATTTTTATGGTGGCTATTAGTGATGCTAATGAAACAGTAGGAAGCCCAGCAGCGGTGGTTGGGGTTAGTTCTATGTTAGTTAACCTAATCATCATTGTCGTTATGGATGTAGTGGCAATATTTATTTGGGTCGTTCCTGGAGCAAAGGCTGTAATGAACCCCCTGACTTTAAATGGTGGCGAATTTATAGAAAAAGCCGGAGACTTTGGCATGAGGACATCTAAATTGGCTCATAATGTGGCCTCCCGATTTGGTTGGGATGGGGTAAGGGAATCTGCCTATCAAGCACATAAAAAAGCTCATAATATGCGTGATTTTGGACGGGACTTGCGTAACTGGAACGTGAATAAGCCCGCAACTACAATCGATAGACAGACTTTTGAAAATCCGGGGATATATGAAATTGAAAAACCACAAATACATGGTGGCAGAGTGGCTATTCAGATACCGGAGAGTATCGCTCCCAACCTGGCTGGGCAAATCAAAGCGTCTATACCCGAGATACCGGAGGGGGCCATGTCTACCAGGGGAAGTCGCATATATATAAGTTCTGAATATGCTGCCAGGGCAGAAGAAATTGTAAAAGAGCATTGTGAAAGACTAACACCTTACTGGGAGGTAGGAAATCAATACATGATTATTCAGAATAACATTCCGGTTAGATCACCTTCACCCCCGTTAAATGGTGTTAACCTGGGGCCGTGGAAAAAATGATCCGGAAGGAGGGAATGTTTAAATGAGCCAAAATGATGACAGCGTATACTTTCCGGATGATGTACGTGAGGATGTAGCCTTGTTTGCTAATATTACACTATTTCGAGCAGCTGTTTATATAGTAATGCCCCTATTTATCGGGGTTATATTTTTTCTGTTTTTGCCTTTTTCAATAGGTATTAGGCTGGCATCCCTCTTCTTTTTCCCGGCTGCCGGTCTGGTTACGGTGCTGGCGGATATCCCAGGAAGAATTCGGAGGTACAAACGCTATTTAAAAGAACCGTCTCGCAGAAAATCTGGCTCCCCTAGTGAGGAAGTTTCTATTCAGAAAATGGTTGGTGTAGGCTTCTTTTCCGGCCCTTACGTACACTATAAAGACGGATCAGCAGCCGTTTTTCTACGTGCGGAACCACCTCCCTGGGAACAGTTGACTTACGGGCAAAAGATCTATATAGAAGAAATATTTGTTACAGCCGCTAGGAGGGCTTTTTCCTCCGGTCTGGAAGTCAATATCTATGCTGACGTAGATCGTGACCTTTGTCGTGAGGAATGGGACCGCAGAGAATCCCAATACAATGGCATGGAAGATGATGGATTAAAGGAGCTCGGACTGTCCAGGTTGAGATACCACCGTGAATTTACCCAGGCAAAGAAAACAGAATACCATATCCGGTTAAGGGCGGTTCCCGGCATGGTGGAAATGTCTGGCCGCCCCGGTAGCAGTGAAGAAAGACGCAGGATGATGGAAGAGGTGCTCCAGGATGCTGCAGGAGGCATGATCATGGAGTTGAACCGGGCTAGTATTACAGTCTCGGCACTGGGTTCGGAGGCTATACGAAATCTAACAGCGAAGCAATTTAACCCGGTAGCCTGGCGAAGGGTTTTGCCACCGGTGGAAACAGACTGGACAATACCGGGTCTTTATTGGGATGAAGATGACACTAATCCAGAACAAGAAAAAGTCAAGAATGAAGGGCTTATTAAAAGGTTACTCAACCGGAATGCAAAAAATAAACAGTTACAGTCTGGGATACCGGAAAGTGACCTGGATGTAATAATGCCCGTACCTAAGCCACAAAACAGAAATAAATTCAGCCTGGCTGGTATGTTTAAAGCTCTTTTTCAGAGGTTTAAAAGAAAGTCTAAGCCGACGGGGGCCTATGACCCGTTACCAAATGTAATTACCGTGTGGAGTCCGGTACCTGCCGGCAAGACTTTCACTGCGGTAAACCTCGCCGTATCCCTGGCTTGGCGCGGACATAATGTTATATTAGTGGACCTTGATTTGAGAAAGCCAGCTGTACACAATTGGTTTAAGATTTACAATACCGGCGGGCTTAAGGAAATGCTTGCAAGCCCCAAACGAAACCCCTGGACGGTAGGATTCACGCCAAAGGAGGTACCAGGGCTCTTAGTACTCTCAGGTACCGGCAATGAACCGATATTAAGCAGTGAGAATACAATTGTAGATATGCTGGGCAACCTTTCCCGACAGGTAGGGTATATCGTGGTGGATGCGGGTTCCTCTGACGACATTTCTACAAACATTGCCCTTGGTGTGGCCAACAGGGTCCTGCTGGTGGCGGATCAAGACCCATATAGATTGGAGAATATAGCAATGGTCTTGGATACGAAAGAGGCGGAACTGGATATGAATAAGGTCTATGTGGTGGCGAACAAAGTAGTGGAAAGCCCGCACCTCCGAATTGAGGACATCCGGGCTAAACTAGAACTAAAAGTAGACTACCAGGTGCCGGAGCGAACTACAGAGGTACTAGAAGGAATGAGTTCAAAAATTCCGCCGTCACTGTACTCTCAAGAAATAAGTTCATCTTTCCGGGAGATAGCCCTAGACATGGCGAGCTAATGGAGTGGAATTTGATTTATTCAGAAATCCATAATATCACGGTGATATTTACTCATCCAAATGTTGGGTGAGTTTTTGTTTACTACTATTTATAGGCTATGATAATATGGAGAAAGGGAATACATAACTATAATAAACGGGCCTCACCTGCCGGGGATGGAAAATCCAAGAAAGGGGGTGAGGCGGGATGATAACAATTTCAGATACTATCCAAGTCGTCATAGCTGTCATCCTATTAATCACCCTTGTTGTGTTAATCGCCGACCGCAGGCGTTAAATGCGTGACCCCTTAAACTGCGGGAACAGTTTAAGGGGCCGTAGTTAAAACCTCGGTAGAGTGAGGCGCACAAGCCGTTTGTTTAATTATTAGTATTCCCACTTATATTATCATAAAACGCAAAACCTATGTCAAGTTAGGAGGGGATTAAATGAGAAAATTGATCACTGTTCTGATGATCTGCTGCTTTGTTCTGGGGTTAACGACAGGTGCCTTGGCTGAGCAGGTGGATGTATATGATCAAAATAAAGACTTGGTTAAAAGCGTAGTATTCATAGAAGGCCGCAGCGAGTATTTTGTAAATGGCCAAACCCCAGGAGTGAAAATGGACGTGGCACCGTATATTGCTCAAGATAGAACCTTTGTGCCGGTTCGTTACCTAGGTAATGCCCTGGGCGTGGCTAACGAACATATCTACTGGGATAGTACGACTAATAAGGCTAAGTTAGTACTAGGGAACAACTCTACCGAGCTAACCATTGGTCAAAAACAAATTGTAGTCAATGGACTCTCCCTGGGTATAGATGTAGCTCCGGAATTACAAAGCGGAAGGACATTTCTTCCCGCCAGGTTTGTAGCTGAGGCTCTAGGCTACCAGGTTGATTTTGTAGATGGCCTGGTGGTTTGCTACCCCAAAGGGATGGAAAAACCGGATCTATCGGCCGTAAAGCAGTACCTGGGGCAGCAGGTGCCGCAGGGTGAGACATACAACCTGAACGGGTATACCGTTCCGAAGAATCCTGAAACGGAGATTTTGATTAGTAACAGCAAGATTAACAATGTTGAAATCAAATTAGGCATTATTGTTAACGGTTATGTTAACGGTGTTCTTATGCATAACCGGGACGTAGCAAAGCAATGTGATGAAGCAGAGCAAATCCTGGCTAGCAAATTAGGTGCTAACCTTGCTAAACAAGTGGTAGACGTGGCCAGAACTAAAACAACTCAAAAAGTACGGCTTGAAAAGGATTTTACTGGGCCAAATGGGGAAGTTGTTCAGATTACTTCTGGTTGGGGGGATACAACAACAGGTATTACAGTGTGGAGTAAGGGGGCGTAACCATGCGTAAAGTTATTACCCTGTTTCTAACAATGTTATTTGTATTAAGTATGGCCGGTTTTGCTAGCGCAGAACCGGCTAATATTATGGAAGCCCTGGCTACGGCGAACGACGAGCTAAGGGCTAAATTTTTTGGAAGAGACTATTTCTTTACCGAGAATGAACAGGGCAAGCCTATCAATGAAGCTAACTGGGCTAAAAGCAGACTATTCAGCTACGGCACACCACAGGAAGCTTCGCCCGGGAGTAATGACTATGACTCTATTACTAACCAGTACCGTTACCACGGCTACACCCGTACCGGTGAAAAATACACTAATACTTTTTTTAGAAACGATACCACCGAGACAGTGGATGTTAACAATGCTAATTGGATTTTTGAACCGTGGGATAATACTGCCGTACGAAATTTTGTAACAAACATTATGAATGAGCCACGTCTAAATGAAACCAACCCTTTTAACAATGACCAGGCTTACTTAGAATCCATCAACCTGGGTTTTGAGAACGTAAAGCTATACAACCCGTATATCCAGTTCCAACGAGACGATACCCAATGGCAACGTTATGTGCATATTATCCAGCCGCCCACCAAACATGAGTTTGGCATGGGGCGGCTTTTTCGTGAAGTGGGAGGTTCGATCCGCTACCTTACTATCCCGTTAACCCCGTTAAGTTTATCTGTTCCTTTGGATTTTTCCGTCAAACTGGAAGTTGAAAAGTTTGAAAATGTAAAACCGGGGGATAAGATAACTTCAACTGTGACATATACACTGAGTAAGGAGTATCCTAAGCCAGAAAGAGCTTGGCTGCGCCTGCACCACGTGGTTAATGCAACAGAATACCCTATTACCCTAGAGCCGCTGAACCCGGCAGACAACCCGGATGTCAGCGGCTATGTTACCTTCCGGCCCGGGGAAAGCAAGACATACCGGTATACTTTCACTGTCCAGGATTTGTCACGCAAAATACTGGCCAGGATTAACCCGGTGGATAGCAGTCAGGATGCAGACTGGTCAAACAACCGTGATGAGGCATTTTTCACCGCTAACAACCTCCGGGTACAAATTGACAGCTACACCAAGGAAGCCTATCCGGGTGACCCGGTAGTGTGTAAAGCCACCGTTTATAACGAAACAGGGAACCTGTTAAAAACCCGGCTAATCTGGAAAGTCAACGGCCAGATAGTTAAAGAAAATAATAAATTTGACTTAGTGGACCTGCAGGGTGATACCCTAACATATACCATGCCCCAGAAAGGAGATTTAAACATTCAAGTTATAATCAACCCGGACCATGACCAGCCGCCAAATGAAATTAACTGGGAAGATAATATAGCTTCCTGCCAGGTTAAGTGGCTGCCACTGATTATCGAACAACAGGGTGATATTAAGGTTGAAATAAATGCCCCAGGTAGTGTACCGTCCTTGAAACCCTTTAATTTTAAAGTAACGGTTACAACAAATTTTCCACCTCCACCTCCACCTGCAAGCCTTGAAAAAGAACCACCACCACCGCCGGTTGTAAGACTGCAGGTGACAGGACAGGGCTTGCGTGTGAGCGGTAACTATGAATATTGGTCCGGTGGAGGACAAAAAACAGAACCCATAAAAGAATCCTGGCAGGAGGTCTATGAACCGGGGTATGGTAAGAAAACAAGAACCTTTAACTATGCCTTCCCCTGGTCTGGAGTTTGGAATAAAGGCCATACCGTCATTATCGAAGCAAAGGCCGTCCGTACTAACGGCCCTGAGCAGGGTACTGATTCAGATACAGTAGGGGTAGGCCCCATCACACCGGCGGGCTATCAGCAAAATCTTGTGCAATAGAGGGGTGCTGCTGCTGGACACAAAAGCAGTAGGGAGATTATAATTAGGTAAACATACCCGGAAGTTTAGTAAAACAAAGGGGTAATGAGGTTGGATATAAAAAATATAAGAAGCAAAATCCTAACAGGCGAATGGGTTTTAAGCCGTCATGCTAGAATTAGAGCTGGGCAACGTTGCATTAAGGATTTTGATTTAGTTATAGCAATAGCCAATGGGGAAGTTATAGAAGACTACCCTGAAGATCAACGGGGTCACAGTTGTCTTGTGCTCGGGCACACCAAGGATGGACAACCGCTTCATGCAGTATGTGCCTTTGACTCCTCCGGGACATTGATTATAATTACTGCTTATTTTCCGGAACCACCGAAATGGAAGAATCCAAAGCTACGGGCAAAGGAGTGCGAAAATGATTAGTAAATGCTTTTTGTGTGGGGGGAAAACAGCAAAAAGATTTGTTACGGCTGAAAATTGGTGGGGAGACAAATTAACTTTGATAGAAAATGTTCCTGCATGGGTGTGCGAAAATTGCGGTGAACAATACTTTGAACCTGAAGTATGTGAGAAACTCGATCATATACGTGAAGCTCCACCAACTGTAAAGAAAGTAATACAGGTACCGATTTATAATTTTCCAAAGGAAAGGATAGGGTTATAACTCTCAAACAAGACTCCAGATCTACAAGAAAGCACAAGGGAATGTTTTTAATTGGGATCAAATTTGAAAAATACTTAAGTCTATAACCCCCTCTCATGGGGGTTTTTGCATTGATTTTGTGCAATAGGGGGGACATTGATTTGAATGTATTGTTGGCCACGGAAGATGAAATTTATCTTGAACCATTATCTGCCATAAGACAGTTTAGAATAACCCCGGTAACGAGCAGGGAACATGTGGTTGCAGCGGCTAGGTATATAGAGTCCGAGGTAGTAATTTTATCACCGGGATTACCCGGGGAAGTGGATATAATCGATATTGTGGAAGACCTTATAGACCTCAATATACGAGTGGTCTTTTTGGCCGGCGAGCTAAACCCGGCAAACCTTACAGTAAGGAAGCTGGTGGAGTTGAGTGTTTATGATATTCTCTTTGAACCAATTACCATCGGCAGACTAAAGGATGCATTGATTAATCCTGCGAAAGAATTTACCCCAAACTCCAGTCAAACATTTAATGGATTGAACGAGCTTGAACAGGAGAAGGAAGGCACCCTGGAACGACTAAAGACCCTGGGTACAGAAGTAAAGATTTCTCTACCCCAAATTTCCCAAATAAAGAAGAAGGCGGATAGCAAAAACCTTCTACAAAATGTTATTGCAGTATACTCCCCTACTCCCAGCGGTAAGACGATGCTTGCCCTAAATCTCGCCACTACCTTATCACAATTAGGGAATAATGTAGCCCTAGTTGATGGGGATATTTCACAACTATCCTTGGGTAACTGGGTAGAAATTCCCGAAGGTGAGGATGGTATTTACAGGTTATTAAAAGACCCTGGCAATTCATTAGAATATGGTTACAGCCCGAGGTTAATGCCCGGGCTATTTTTATTTACTGCATCAGTAGTAGATCCGGAGGCGGCGAATAACAAGAAAAGTATGCTAAATGCCTTAAAGGGACTAAATTCTATTTGTGATGTTGTAGTTGTTGATTTAAGTTCAGATATTAAAAATCCGGTTACTTCAGAGGTTATTAACATTGCCAGCCAGGTAATTTTAGTGGCAGACACAGATTTCAACCATTTGAGAAGGTTTCAGATTGTGATGGACAAACTCTCGGATGATCTTTTCTCAAAGTGTTGTTTGGTTGTTAACCGTGCTGTTGAAAGTGCAAGAGTCTTTGTTTCCGATGCGGAAAAGGCTGTCGGCTTAAAATCTGATGCATTGATTCCTGATGCTGCCCTGGAGGTTTTGGAAAGTATCAAGTCCGGGATACCAGTGGTATTATTTCACACCCAGATGAAACAGTCCTTAGACGACTTAGCAGATCGTTTACTGGTTAAGATCCAATCCTCAGCCGAATTGGAGGTGTATGCATGAGGTATATGACCAAGGCGTGGAAGGATGAAAAAGGAGGCTTTATCCTAATCTTTAGCACGATACTAATGGCCTTCTTCTTGGGTATGTGCGCAGTAGTAATTGATGGTGGAACCAGCTTGCTAAAAAAACACATAGTTGTTAATGCTGGTGACGCGGCGGCCCTGGCCGGTACCAGCGCAGTAGAGGGTAAATTAGTATTTGACGAATTTAATAACCCTATTGGTCAACGACCTGTTCTTAACCCAATTATTGCAGATAGCTATGCTATGGGTACTTTAGATGTAAACATGGAAGTTATGAAATTTAACCAAAGAGGCATCTCTGTAGACGAGGTTATCGGTGTATCCCTGGACAGCGATGGAGATGGGAATCTTGACAGTTATAGCATTCGGATCAAGGGAACGGTGGATGCGCCGCTGTTTGGGCCTATCCTGGGGTTAACCGACCGTGTTCCATTTGATAAAACAATTGTTGCCAAAGTTAACGAATAGGAGGAAGTGATTGTTTTGAGTACGGACAAAAACAAAAATAAGAGTTCAAACAAAGGTGTCTTTTTGATGCTGTTTTTTGCCATGATATTCTTCGGACTGTTTGCTTATGGAATCGTAAAGGGTAACTACCTGATGCTCGATGCGGTTCCCTATGTTAAGGCAACACAAAAAATACCACCCTATACAATGATAACGGAAGATATGGTTATGGTAGATTATATTGCCCGGAAAAATGCCCGCCCAGGTGTAATAAAAGATGTAAAAGATGTCCTAGGTCAAATTACAAAATGTGAGCTTCCGGAAGGGACACCGATCTACTTAGGGCAACTGGGTATAAAAGGAGAGAATACCCTTACATCTCAACTAACTGAAATGTCCGGCCCTTACTATAGGGGCAAATCATTGCCTGTGGAAAATCTCCTGGGACTGGATGGTGATATTAGAATAGGAGACAGAGTGGACGTTAACGGCTCAATGAAGCTCCCTATAAACGGCGTACAGACACCTGTAAGTGCGAACATAGCTCAGATGGTACATGTGTTAGGCGTTATCCGGGATCCAAATTCCAATAAGATGACCGGTATCAAATTGGCTGTTTCACCTCAGGAAGGCCAGGATATCGATTATGTAGTAGGGAATGGAGGTAAGATCGGTCTTATGCTATGTTCTTACGATGCAGAAAAGGTCGAAACAATACCTACAACACCAGAAGGTTTTGTTAACAGGCATATTCCCATGGAACCTGGGCAGGAAAACGGAGAACAACAAACTTTTAATTAAGAAAGGCAGGTAGTAATCTTGAAAATTCTAATTTACGAAACAAATCAGGATATAGCCCGGGAATTATCTGAAACGGCATCAAGAATGGGATTTCAGCCTGTAGTTATAGAATCATTTAAGGATTACAACCAGAGCGAAGGTTACTCTGCGGCTTTTATAACACAGGAATCAGAAATTAATTGGTATGATGTTATATCCCAGATAGCTGCCACCGGTATTCCAGTTTATCTGGTTGGAGAGCCCACCATTGAGGCATATCAAATTATCCCGGAGATAGGTGGTTCAGGACTAGTAAACTGGAGAAATCCTCTCCGTGACATAACCAATTATTTAAAAGTTCTAGCTAAAAACCTCCAGGGTTCCGATACTATGACTAATGTACCTAACCGTGGTTCTAGGCCATCACGAGAACCCCTAAAGCGTGGGGGTATTTCTCCAGTATCTAAAGTAATTCCGGAAGCAGCTCAATTAACAGCTGGACCAGGGAAAGCAAACAATATCTCAGTACCAGGAGCATCTCCCAGGAGACGAAGGCGTGACAATGAAGTAAAGGATACATTAAGGGATCAAATTGTAGTAATATACTCACCTAAAGGTGGAGTGGGGAAGAGTACCTTTAGTGTCAATTTTGCTTTCTCCCTGGTATCACTTATGAAAGAACAAAAAATTCGACCTGTACTGGTGGATCTGGATACATCCTTTGGTAATGTTGCCAGCATGTTGGATCTCCGGCACCAGGCAAATCTAATTAACTGGATTAAGAGTGATTTCAGAGAGGATTTTTCCAACCTGGTTGTGCAGCATGAATCAGGATTAGATATTCTTCTGGCTCCTCCTAATCCCTTGGAAGGCGGGGCAATTACTGCAGAGGTAGTAGATAAAATGCTATATACACTGAATAAACGGTATGACTTTGTTATTGTTGATACCAACCCGTCGGTAAAATTACATCACGTTAAAGCCTTTGAATGGGCAGATACAATCGTTCTCCTGGGTACAGCCCAAAGACCAACGTTGAAAGATGTTTTGGCCATGGATGGGATATTTAATCAGTTACGTATCGATAAAAGTAAGGTTAAACTTGTCCTGAATATGGTTCCCAAAAGCCCTTCCTTAGACATAGAAAGTGCGTTAAGAGAAATCCCCTTTTCCTGCATCGGAAGGATTCCAGAGGATGATGCAGTAAGAGTCGAAGAAAATAGGGGGGCAGTTGCCTGTTTGTCTAGGAGGGCGAAGAATTATGCCCAGGCCCATATACAGGTATGCAACCAGATTCTTGGTAAAGCTGTTCTACAAAGCAGGTGGAATGATAAAGGTATTTTGGACAAATTTAAAAGACTACTGCGTTATAGGGAGGTGGCGAATTAATGGCAGGGGGTCATCATAACGCCCAATTTCAAAATCCTTTAGATTACCTGATGGTAGATGAAAAAGAAGGGTTACTTCTTCAAGACATGCTTGTAGATCAAGGAGAGACTGTTGCATCTAAAGGCATTCTAGGCGATAAAGACAAACAGGCGATAAAAAAGGGATTAAAATCCCGGCTTGATAAGCTGTTAACCAATGATCTGCTAAAAGATAAGCATAAGCCCGAAGTAAAAGAGAAGATTCGTGAAATCGTAGAAAAAGAAGTTTTCGATCTTGGGAGTAAACTTCCCCCCTCCCTGAAAAATGCATTGGATCAAATTGTGGAAGAGGAAATGCTTTCAATAACCGGCCTTGGATTAATTCAACCTCTGCTGGAACAGGACATTGAAGAAGCCTGGATAAATGGCGGCAGGTTTATATTCTATCAGGATCGTAAAGGGAAAAAACACAAATGGGATTATGAGTATGCGTCTGTTAAAGATGTTTATCACTTGATCGACCGTATTTTAACTCCCCTTGGCAAAAAAGCTACCGAGACAAACACAATCGTTGATGCCTGGTATAACGGTATGCGTGTAACTATTGTAATGGACCCCACTTGCCCGGAGGGTCCTTCCGTATCTTTCCGTAAAAATCACAAGGATGGTTTATCATTTAATGACCTCAAAGACAATAATACTATTGGACAATATGCCAGCGAATTGATAGGGGCCATGGTTGAGGCAGAGTTTAATATGAGCGTTACGGGTCCTACTAGATCAGGGAAAACAACGCTATTAAATGCAGTATGTGGCCTTGCCCCGGCAGATAGAAGGTATATCACCATTGAAGATAGAATTGAGTTGAAGCTTCCTCACCCTCACTGGGTCTCTTTAGTAACCAGGGATGCTAATGAACAGGGACAATTTGGGGTGAATTTTCGCCGGCTGGTTAAACTGGCCATGAGTATGTCACCGGATCATTTTTTTCTCGGCGAGGCTAGGGATGAAGCTTTTTTTGATATATTACAGGCTGCTACCACTGGGCATACCCTGCTACTTGCGACACTGCATACCGGTGATTTTTTAGATGAAAATTGCAGTGAAGGTTTTGCTACCATTACCCGGATGGAAACACTTGCTATGATGGCGGGAGCAAATATCACCGAAAGGGTAGCCAGAAATCTTATTGCTTCCGGTTTCCAGGCGGATATTCATATCAAAGAAATTAAAGAGGGCCTAAGATATATAGGGCGACGAGTAAGCCGGATTTCAGGAATATTTGGCATTCAGGATAATGCTGTTAGAGTTGAAGATGTGCTTGCCTATGATGAAGAAAATGACTGTGAAAAAATTGCTTCCGGACCAGGACCGGCTTTAATGGCCAAATTACTACGCAAACGAGGGGTTACACCGCCATCGTGGTTGGAGGTGAACTGAGTGAATGACTTCCTACTGATGGCTTTATTTTTTACTGGGGGTATACTCTTAAGTATTACCTATATCTATAGACAGATATTGAGGAAAAAGGAACTCTCCCAGTACCTCAATGATTCAGTGGGTGTTTCTGTGGAGGTACCGGAAAATATCAATGTAAATCGTTTACATGCATGGTTTAGTAGAGCCGGTTATCCTGGTTGGACGGAAATTCACCTATCTATAGCCCTGTTGCTTAGTGGAGCAGCAGGTTTTTTTATTGGTTATTTTGTTACAGGCACGCTTATAGGAGCCGTAAGTTTCATTGGAGTGGGACCGTTTATTTTTTATAGTTTTTTGTCAAGAAAGATTGATACTAATGAGTTAGAAATGTTCAGTAGCATGGGTGACTTTTGTACCAGGCTGGGGAACTCCATTGTTGCCGGCAACACTCTAGAGCAAGCAATTATCTCCGTTGCGGAAAAGCTGGACCCTCCATTACGAGGACCCATTAGCGAAATGGCTAGAAAGATTATGCAAGGTAATACGAGTATTTTAGATATTATCGATGAAACAGAAGCATTTATACCTGTAACACCATATAAAATGTTTAAAATTAGTGTAAGAACCCATCACCGGCTTGGGGGAGATTTGGCACAAACCCTTTTTGATATTGCTGCTCAGGTAGATGAAAGTCGTAAAGCCATTGAAGAAATAAGAACTCATAACCACAACGCAGTTACTGAAGGAATTGTAATTACTCTTTTCCCGGTAGCAATATTGTTACTTGAGAGGATATTTGTACCTGAATATGTGTCTGTACTCTTTACTACGCAGGAAGGCTTAAGGTTATTCTTGCTTGCTCTAGGACTTATTGCCGGGGCATGGATGCTTATTAAAAAATTTACACAAATAAAGATTTTATAGAAATGAGGGATCTTATTGGATATTAAGTTGATGTGGTTGTTTTATACAGGATCTGTACTTGCGTTCGGAAGTTGGCTCTTATTCAGACAGAGGCGTACACGTGAAATTAAGGCTTACTTACAAGGAATCCCTACAGAAGATAATAACCAGAGTATATACATCTGGGATCGGCTAATTAAACTTTTTCAACCACTGTTTCCTAATGAACAAGGAATGAGTTGGATGAAACAGATGCTCATTAGAGCTAACCTTTCTTATACTCCAGAACAAGTTTATGCTACCTGCTATGCTTTTGCTGCTATTCAGGGAGTTGTGGTTTTTGGATTTTACTCCGGGCAGGATATTTCACGGGCCGGCTTAATGGCGTTGTTGTCAGCTGGCTTAACCTTTGCCCTACCTATTTTGTATGTTTGGTCTAAAGCGAATGAAAGGCGAGAAAAAGCAGGTAGGGAATATTTACCTCTATTAATGTTAATGAGAACCCTATCAAAAACAAGTGCTGGAACTAATATTGATGCCCTGGGAAGAGCGGCTATAGAAGATTCTAATGGAGTATTAGCCTCTGAGCTTAGGTATGCTCTAAAGGCAATAGAACGCGGGGAACAAAAAGAACTGGCCCTTATGGAAGCAACAAATAGAATTGGTCTAGATGACTTTACCAGGTTTATTGAATCAGTCATTGAAGCGGACAGCAAAGGTGTAGCCCTTTCAAATGTTATCGAGTCTTTGATAGGTGCAGCTTTGCATAACATAAGCTTACTCACAACCAAAAAGAAGGGGGTGTCCGATAAGTTAATGCCAATTCCTTTGGCCGGTATGATTATGCCGGCCAGTACCATTATCATGGTTGGCCCAGGGCTAATAAGGGCTTCTCAGGCACTAACTTTCTAAAAGACGGAGGAATTTTGTATGATTAAAACCCTGAAAGAAGTACTTCAAGACCAAAGAGGTATTAGCCAGCTAGTTGTATTGGCTATACTGTGCGCGGTGGGAGGAACCATTGCATTTGGGATGTTTTACAGTTGGGCACCTAAACTAAAAAACTTAACTGAAAGAGGCCAGAGTGTTCTGGGTAATTAATATTGTAGAAGGAGATGTTTATTATGAAAAAAATTCTGGTTGACTTATTTAAGGATCAAAGAGGTATGAGTCCACTTGTGATTATGGCTATCCTCGCTGCAGTAGGTGGTATCGCTGCCTTTGGGATCTCTAACTACCTAGTTCCTAAGATCAAAGGAGGTGGCAACTCTGCCGGGGAAAGCATTGACGATGCAATATCTATTACCTATTAAAGGTGTTATCATCTGGCTTGTTCTCTTGGGCTTTGGTACTGTGGGAGGCGTTTGGTACGCCTCCTTACATTTACCTTTAATATATTTTACATTGTTACTAGTTATTATTTGTGCAATAACAGATTACTTTACGGGGTTAATTTATAACATTGTAGTAATGCCGGCGGTTGCCTTTGCACTAAGCTTCTATGCAGCAACTGCCGGAACCTCCGGTCTTTTAGGGTGTTTAAAAGGGTTAATAATTACTTTGTGCTTAGCATTTTTTATGTATTGGTTTTGTGCATTAGGTGGTGGAGATTTCAAATTAGTGTTTGCTTTGGGTGCCTTGCATGGTGGTACCTTCGCAGGGCTTTCTGTGATGATAGCTTCCTTGTTTATGGGGTTCTACGGAATAATTACGATGTTTAGAAAAGGCAAACTTAAAGAGTTTATGACCCAGGTCGCCTATACCTCAAAGTATGTCGCAGCCAGAATATCTTCCGGAAATAACTCCAAGGTTGAAACCTGGGAATTACCCGAATCTGAGTGGATACCTTACGGAGTGCCCTTAGCCATAGCCGTATGGTTACTTTTTCTTTTAGATTTCGTTTAAGTAGGTATAGATTTTGTATATGTAAACCAGGTTAAAAAGGGGGAGGTTAATATTGATAATTCAAATTGTTAAAATCCTATGGGAAGATCAGAGAGGAAGTAGTGATCTGATTACATCTTCAATACTTATGAATATCTGGATTGCTCTCTTGGGTATTATGATGTCCTTTGGGCTGCTCATATATAGCTGCCTTGTAGTGGCCGATAGCAGTAGAGATGGAGGTAGACATGCTGCATTAAATTACGGCCCTGCTCAGGAGAGAGTGGAACAATCTATACAAGAAGGTGGGCTGAGAGGGGAAAACATCCAGATGATAACCGAGACAAGTGACACGAACTATGTAACCGTTAACGTACAGTATAAACAACCATCGATCGTCCCGTTACTGCCTAAGCTGATCGGGGGTAATCCCTGGCCGGATAATTTCTTGATTGACTTTACTACTGTTTTTAAGAAAGAGAAACCATAATTATAAAACCAAATATAAAGGTGGTAAATCTTATGCATGAAAAGATTTATATACAGATACTTAACCTATGGGAAAGGACACAAGATAAGGACGTTCTTAAAAAGATCTAAAGCAATTACTATATTGAGATACCAGTATTTCAAGCAATTATAATGTGTTTAGGAGTAGCCTCCTTTTCCTTTCTACTGGGGCAGAGCATACGGTATTGGTGAGAGTTAGGATTGTAACGATAGAAACAATTAATCATTGTAGTATTAATAAATTTATATTCATTAAATGGGAGTGAAAAAAACCATGAAACTATTAAAGAAAATTATCTTATGTTTAGTATTTATCCTGGGTACTTTATCTTATAGTAACACGGTTTTTGCAGGACTTTCTTATTACGCTTATGATGAAGCAAAAAGATATGCAGATCCTGGGATTTTATGGTATCCAGTTACCTATGCAGAAGAATATGACCACGTAAGCATAAAAGATTTTCTCAATGTAGGATCTTCAAATATAACTAATGAAAACGGTCCTACCGTCCATGTATATCCCACAACTGGTGCCGTCGTAACATATAGGGATAGTATTAGAGCAATTGTAAAAATTGCTAACAGCCCTGGACCTTTTTATTATAGTATTAATGACAGTAACCCGGAAAATATGACTGCTAAGATTGCAAGTGGTAATATGATCAATCTTAATACTTCCGGTTCCGCAGGTAATAAGACCTTCACTGTTTATGTCAAAGATAAATTAGGTGGAGTTGGAAGTGCAACAATAATTATTCGGAAAAAAGATTCAACAAACCCCCAACTTTAACAAGGAGTTGGGTTATATTTTTAACTCTAAGGAGATTGTCTGAGAAAGGTGGTTTCTTATCATTGTTATTTATATTCATAATGGTAGTTTCAACACTTATTGTTATCTTATCTTTTAACAGTGAAATAAGTAGACAGACGAAATATAAGGTGTTAGCACTGTTTGTTATTTTAAATATTGTAATTATATTGGTTTACATTTGTGTTTTAAACTTTGTTAGTATTACCTATGGAATGGTTATAATTTCTGCCGTTATTCTAACTTTGTTAGCAGAAGGTTTAAGACAACTTATAGAAAAAAAGATAAGCAAATAAGGTGAGTCAGAATCTGCAGTATACGAATATATCCCGCAATGTCACCCACCGACTCGGAGGGGCCTCCATAGGTGCCTAAGTAGTACGAATAAGCCTTTGCATCATTTGCAGCATTCTTCGCATTGACTGATTCTGTCCTAGCATCGTTGGCTCTGCTTGCTGCTAAATCTGCTGATGATTTTATACCTTGTATATCATTTACATCCGGAATATATACTAATTCTTCGTATGTTGCACGAGTTATAATGGTGTAAAAGTATGAACCACTTTCTCCTCTTAGAGCTCTTATTGTTATATTATTACTGGGAGGGAAATACAATGTAGCATCTCCTGATGATGTATTTAAATAGGCTGTGTTAAGAAGTGTTTCTCCTGAATAAATCCGATACGTATAACTATACCCAGAATAACTTGCACTGAGATGTCTAAGTGTAATGCTTTTAAGCACCATATTTTGTGGAAACGTATAAATAGTCGCATATGCACCATTAGAAATACTCCCCGCAAACTCTATTGTATTAGTAGTACCTATTGGTACTTGCCCGTAAGATACATTTGCGAAGGGTATAAGTATAAACATTACTATTATAATTATTGACACAATTTTTCTCATTTTATATATCTCCTTCATAGTTGTTAATTTATATAGTAGCGGTACTGTTAATTAATATAGGGATGCCCTATATTAATTAACGTAGAATGTTAGTAATATAGCAAATTTTCTCATATGCCAGCCTCCCTAAATTATTAAAATATAATATTTAAGTTAATACTCATGTCATTGTTATTCACCACCTTTTCATCATAAAAGAAACCTCTCACATTTAATGTAAGAGGTTTCTTTTTGTAATAGAAAGCAATTAATATTGTTTAATTTCGGAAAGGAGGGTTGCTATTAAATAACTACTAGATATTTATTAATACATTTCAAGGAGGTAATTATAATGATTAATATTTTCTTAAAACCCCGAAAAACCATACTCTGTTTAATTGTATTTGTAATGCTGTTTAGCTCTATGTCGGCCAGTTCCTTTGCTGCCCCAGGTGATACTATGAGTATAGTTACAAATGCGTCTTTCTTTAGTGTTAAAATAAATGATTATACTAACGGAGTAGTAACTAACGGTCCACAAAAAGTTTTACTAAGTTTTAAAAACACATCTCTAAATATGGCTTACTCTAATATTGTTTTGAAAGACGTGGCTTTTAGAACCAGTAATGGAAACACCACTACACTCTCTGGTACAGCTACTGTTTATTTTAAAAAAAATGGTGTCAATGGTACGATTATTAGTCAAGCCAGTATAACAAATCCTATGAGTTCTAGTGGTAGGATAGGAAGTATTATAGGAATGCCTTTATCTGCAGGAAATATTGCTCTATTTCCGGGTGAAACTTTAGATATAGTAGTTTCTCATAATCTAAAACATGGTAGTAATGATGTTTCAGTCTGTATTAATGATTGGGAAGCTAATCCCAAAACTGATTATTATGTTACTGATTGGTTAATTCAAAGTGGAGTAAGTGCTTCTATTGAGGCTAGAGATGCTGCAAATGCAGCTAATATAAATGCCTACAATGCGTCATATTATGGACAAGCTGCGGCAAATGCAGCGAATAATGCCAATACATCAGCCCAGGGAGCTAAAACCTCCGCAGACAACGCAGCGGCCAGAAGTCAGACGACCATTAACCAAACTTGGTACAACGGCAATTATGGTGGTGCATCAGAAAGTGTCGCTGGCATTGCGGGATATATTCGTAACACGCAAATTCCCGGACTAGAAACGAAAATTAATAACCTCCAGACTGCTGTAACCAATATCCAAAATATCGATACTATGCCTCCAACAGTGAAAGTCCAAACTATCAGCGGTGCCAGGGCAACATCAGCTAGTTCCATTCCGGTTGTAGTTTCTGTGACTGATAACCAATCTGGTCCATTTACATATCAGGTAAACGGAGGAGGTTGGTTAGCATTACCCAGTGATGGTCATATAAATTTACCTGTTAACCAGTTAGGTATAAATAGTATAAGAGTGGATGTAAAGGATCCTTCCGGAAATATCGGAACGGAAGTTATTCACATTAGAAAACTATAAAGATACGATAAAAGCCCCGTTATAAATTCTTGAGATTTACGGGGCTTTTCCTTTTCCGGAGGTGGTTTAAATCAGAAAAACAACATTTTCTATCCATATGTGTCTGTTTTTGTGCTTATGCCTATTAAGCCTATTAGTAATGGCCTTTGACAACAAAGAAAGTAAAATAACCTCAACATCCACAATTAACGGTACTTCTGGAGAAGAACAAGTACAAGAAGTTGTTAAAAGATACATACACGCCGAATTTTCCGGTGACTGGAGAATGATAGGACCCTTCTTATCTGGGGAGGCCTTGGGAGAGGCAAGAAATAATTTGACCAGAAAGAATGTCGGAAGAAAACTATTAACCGCCAATGTAACCGATACTCAAATATTATCACCTGTTATAGCCATAGTTACTGCGGATATTACTTCCGAGATCCAGGACGACCCGGTTTACACTGATCGGTTTTGCATAAGGTATAGTCTTTTGAAA
The DNA here is from genome assembly GCF_030577015.1 of Desulforamulus aquiferis. Classification (NCBI taxonomy): domain Bacteria; kingdom Bacillati; phylum Bacillota; class Clostridia; order Eubacteriales; family Peptococcaceae; genus Desulforamulus; species Desulforamulus aquiferis. The sequence goes on from NZ_JARPTC010000001.1 coordinate 193,171, forward strand.
GAGGCAGGGTCTTGGCTAATATATAAAGCAGAAACTGTAGAAATGGATCGGCATTACCTTTCGCCAGGGCCTTTACCAGTCGGTGCTTCGAGGATCCTTAACGAATATTTTTCGATGCCATACGAGCAGAAGAAACATCAAGAGACTAAATATCTTGCCGGTGAGGCATTACCGGCATTAAGAACTGCGGCTGAGGGCCTCTATAGAAGGAATCTTCCGGAAATAACCAGTAAAGGCTTTGAGGTGATAAAAATTGAGAGCCTTGGAGTAGCAGAACAATATTGCATTGCCAAAGTAATTTACAGAGGAGGTAATCAAAATTTTACTGATACAGCCATAGTCGATATGGTTAATGTTGCAGGACAATGGAAGATAATAAGATTTGTTATTTTCAAAAGAGATATATCAGAGGAGAGGGGGAACTAATGTGTGTCAATTAGAAAGATTGTTGGGCTTATAATTTTAATATATTTCACAACTCTCCCGGCCATGGCCGAGGCCCAAGTTATTTTTGATGATGATTTTAATGACACCAGTTATATCGATACCATAAAAACCAGTGCTTACGTAGACACAGCAAATTCGTATGTCAGGCTTCCCAGGAGAACAATGCCAAACGCTATTGCCATGTTAAAGTACGGAGAAGGCTATGCCGTAACGTCTTCTGATGGAATCATTATTTCTGAATATGATGATGCCACCGGTGCTCTTCATGATACAAAGATACCCTGGTTGACCAATACCCGGGGACTATCAATAAGGCAAGATAACATGAACCTATGGGTCATTGGTGAGGATTTTATACAGTATTGCCAATTTTCCGGGGGAATCTACTCAGATGATCCAGCTTTAAAAAGCTCCGGAATGGCTGATGTATTGTCCGTTGGAGCCATTGAAGGGACCGATAAGGCAGTCGTACTGAAAAAGTCGGCGACCGGGAAAACAAGAATAACCAGATATAGTGCCGGGGCTGGGTTAACCGTGGAACTAGACAAAGAATTAGACATAGGGGAACCGAAGGCCCTGGCGGTAGTGGACGGAACACCGGATATAGTCATTGTGACTAATACTGGAAAGTATTATCTGATGTTTGATGATGCCGCTCAGGATTATGTTGTAGATCCCGCCAGATATGCTTCCGGGCTCACAGATGTAGCATCGGTCAGTGCTAATCAAGGCGGGGTAACTGTTTTAGATAACAATGAAGGCCGATTTCTTTCGGATAATGATGCCGGTGGAGTACAACAGGTTCTAGCGTATAGCGCCGGTGTCATACATGGAGGATTAGCTGTATCAATAAAGCCTGGTGCCTACGACCAGGCTTTTATAACAGAAACCGGTGAAATAAGGTATTATGTCTATGATGATGCCACAGACAGCATGAAGCGACTATCTGACATGGAGAAGACCGGGATTCAATTATCAGCCGGCTATGAGCACCCGAAAGAATATTATTCAAAGGTAATAACTACTATTGAACCATTCGATGAAATAAAACTTACGGCCGAAAATGTTTTACCAAATGGTACTGAGATAAAATACTACATTTCTTCTGATGCCGGTTTAACTTGGACAGAAATTGCTAACGGGACATGGACAACTATACCTTCAGGTACGCAGTTTGTGGCCAGGGCAGTATTAGATACTAATGACAATAAGGAAACCCCAAAAATATTGAGGATAAAAATGGAGGTTTCTAAATTAGAGCTTTTGGATTTAGAAATTAGAGCAATAGCATATAACAAAGCAGGGCAGCCATTACCTATAACTACTTTTCCCGCTGTTGTGAGGGCCGGGGCAGAGGTGCAATTTGAAGTAACAACCAGAGGGTTTGCCCAGAATGTTTATTCCACTTTCTCTACTGGTCATAACGTAACTCTCATACCTACCAACCCGATAACAAGCGATGAAAACACATGGAGAGGTCTATACACGGTTCCTCCGGATCTGGAGGACGGTAGTACCGTAGGGATTACAGTGACTGCGGAAAGAGGAAGTAGACAAAAGCAACTAACACTGGATCCATTTATCAGAGTAGAGGGGTCTGTATTATTTGAGGTGGATTTGTCACTTAAGCAATAAAAGGTTAAGGCTTGACTGAAATACCGGCATTATAGTCATGGCTGGGTGTAAGTTTAATTTTCGAAAGATTTATTAAGAAAGGACTGTTGAAAATGACTGAACAGATTAAGAAAAGTTTTCTGGATAAAGTGGCCTTGCAGGTAGAAATGAACCGCATGGTCAAAGGTGAACATGACTTATCTATGGAAAAATGGGCTATGATTGCTGGCGAGCATATGGGCCACCTGTTTGCATCTGTCATGACAGGTGATAGGGATCGGGCAGAGAAAGAGTTGCTTCACGTTGCAGCTCCCCTTCTGGAACTCTATCAGGAAATGGCGAAAGTAGGTTGAAACCTTAACAGAAAGATAAGTTGGTAGTGGCTACTAAATAGTGTGTTATATTGATTATCGTTCAGAAAAGAAAATAGTTAAAAATATAATTTTAACGGGAGGTGTCAATGTGCAATTTGCCTTGGAACAAGAACAGTCTCCATTCGTGGTAGAACAAGAATTACTAAGAGTACCGGCATTGAGTCGGTTGGCTTGCAAGATGAACGCATGGGATAAGAGTCTGTTAGATCACGCTAACCATACAGCAAAATTGGTTGTACTAATGAGTGAACACTTGGGATTAACTCAGGAAGAAAAAAGAGATTTAATAGTAGGGGCTTTTCTACACGATATTGGGAAAATAACATGGCCTAGAAGTATGGTCTACAGGAAGTGCCTAACCAAAAAAGAAAGGGCACTTATTTTTTTTCACCCCACACAGGGAGCCCGCCTTTTATCTGCCGTGTGGCCGGAAGTATCCTCCAGAACGTTAAGAATCGTAGCTGAGCACCATGAGCGACCTGATAAAACAGGGTACCCTAAGGGTTTAAGGGATACAAGGATAAGTACTCTTTCTTTGGTAGTAGCTGCTGCGGAGGTGTTTTCCGCCTTAACACAATCCAGACCCTATAGATCATTTTTTTTTACTTCTGAGCAAGCTTTGGAGGAACTGACCCGAGGTAGAATTCCCATTAATCTAATTCGTATCCTTGAGAGGTGCATAAAAAGGAGTTGAGAACAATCCTATGTTAGCCAATGAAATAATTGATGGTCAGTGTCTGGCTGATTGGGTAACTGCCACTGCAGGAACAATTGATAAATCGCCCGGACACTTAGCTGTAGGGAATGAGACCTGGGTAACTACTATGTTAGTTAGAACTTGGCCTTATAACATTAAAAGGGCAACAGGATTACTTCAGGCTTTATCACATATTAAGTTTAAAAAACCTAAAGGAATATCAGTTAGGACAACTCTCAGAATTATACCGGCAAATTTTAAGCTTGGCACCATGGGGAAAATGAAAATACGAAGGCTGGAGAAAAGCGTTAAAACTGCGGAATTTCCTAGGCCAGATGAAGTAAAGGCTTTACGGGCATTTAAATACCTTGCTGAACAATCATCCTATGCCCGTGTGTCAGTTCTTGATCTTTGGTGTTTTATAACTGTTTCGGCAACTTCTGAGGAACTGCTTGAGTCCGCTGTTAATGAGGTTGAAAAAACACTCACAGATATCAAAATGTCAGCGACAAAGCTTCCCCATGAGCAGACCCAGGCATTTTTAGAAACATGGTCCGCTGGAACCTATAAGCCTGATTTCTATAAAGCATGGCCAGGCAGGTTAATAGATGAAGAAGCACTATCAGTATTAAATCCATTCCTGGATGGCTCCCTAACAGAGGAGAGGGGCCTTTATATGGGTAACCGGGTTAGTGACCAGAGTTTTGTTCATATTGTTTTGAAACGTGGGGATCTAAACAAAAATTTTATAGTGCTGGGAGAGTCGGGTGGCGGGAAGTCTACTTTCCTTAAGGCCCTGGTAGTGACCCTTTTATTAGAAGGATATAAAGTCTATGTACTGGACGTAGATGGCGAATATGAAAAGCTTTGCAAGAAAATCGGTGGTGTTTGGGTTGACCATAACCCTGGATCCGGAAAATATTTTGACCCGTTAAAAATTCCCAGGCCATTTGGAAAGCCAGAGGAGGACGCAGGAAGATTGATGGAAGTATCCTCCAAGCTGCAGCGAACAATTTCCCTGTTGGCAGGCGGTATATCTCCGGAAGAAAGAAACGTTATTGATCGGGCACTGGTGGCAACGTGGAAAGATTCCGAAATAGACCCTGATGATCAATCTACATGGGATGATAAAAAATGCAATATGCATCAGTGGTACCAATTTCTTTGTCAAGAAGATTCCAATGCGGCCCGGGAACTGAGGAACCGGTTGTATATGTATTTTGAGGGTTCACAGAAAAAAATGTTTACCAACAGTGAATCCACAGAAGATCTAGAAGATGCCCGGGCTGTTTTTTTTCATGTGGCGAGAGGAATAAATAAAAGCAAGTTTGATCCAGATGCTGCAGTAAAGATGTCTCTCACCCTAGATACGGTTTGGGAATTGGTTATTAGAAATAAGATCCGGGGAGAACAGTACAGTGCCGTGTTTACAGATGAAGGGCAAAGGGTTTTGCCCAATAACGATGCATGGGATTTTATTAATACCCTGGCATCGACCATAAGGAAATATAACGGGCTATTGGCCCTGGGGGCTAATAATCCTTCAGTTTTATGGCCTTCTGGTAGTTCTGGAAACAATGATGATGAAAACAGTATCTGGGGTAATAGTGCCTACAAAGTCCTTTTTGGGATGGAAGATTCCCATATAAGTCAGATTCAAAAAAAGGCCAAGATTCCTGACGAAGTACTAAATAAATTAAATGACCTTAGGGGTAATCATGGTTTCATAATCAGGGTGGGGAAAAACTTTGATGCATTAAGACTTGAACTATCTTCCGAAGAACTTGAATTGTATAAAACGGAAGGGCTTAATCAATGACCGTAGGCAGTATAGTAAGAAATCAAGTCAAAACTCAAGTAAAGAAAAAGGCAATAAACTGGGTATGGAGTGGTTTGGCAGCAACTGTTGGAATACCAATTCTAATTTTTACATTAGCAGGGTTATGTTTGGTGATAGTTTTACCTATTATGCTATTGGCCGGCGGTGCGGCGTGGGATGATTTTTCATCTGACTACATTAGTGGAGGTGGTCCGGTGGTTTCACCCATTGCCGGTAGTTGGGTTTTAACATCAGGGTTTGGTGAAGACAGAGGAGATCACTACCATATGGGTATCGATTTGGCTGCACCGGCGGGAACTCCCGTTTTAGCTGTTGTAGCGGGGAGGGTGACTATCTCCTCCAGTGGTGCTGGAGGCCTAGAGATATACCTGGCAGGTGAAGATGGACGACTGTACTATTACGCCCATTTAAGCGGATATGCTGTATCCTCTGGACAGAGAGTTACCCAGGGTTCCACAATAGGATATATTGGTAGTACAGGGCGGTCCACTGGACCGCATTTGCATTTTCAGGTAAAAGAAAACGGTCGTTGGGTGAATCCTCTGGAAGTCCTCAACAAGCTTGTTCCGGAAGTATTACCTAATGAGTTATCTTTCAAACCAATTAATAGAAACGAAGTGTCGGCTTGGTTAGCTAACAGAAAATCTCGATTGGCTGATTATGTAGATATATTCGAAAGGGTTGGTCAAAAATACAATGTCAATCCACTACTGTTGTTGGCCATTACTGGGCAGGAACAATCATTTGTACCTGTGGGTTCTTCGGATAAAATGCTAGGTAATCCCTTTAATGTATACGGTTCTTGGGTTTCCTACTCCCCCGGTCTAGAACAATCAGCCGAAATTGCTGCTAAAACCATAAATAGATTAAGTTTGAACCGACCGCCTGGAGTTCATCCGATCCAATGGATTAACAGTCCGTCAAATCCCCGGGGAATGTATGCAACGGATCAATCCTGGTGGGTAGGGGTAAGTAAATTTCTTGGCACCCTTGAAAGAGTAGCCGGATCCGGTGGATAGGGGGGATATGATGAGTTGGGGCTCAGTATTCTTAGTTATCGGAGTAGGGGTATTAGCTTTTACCGTTGCCAAGCTGGCCAATAAAACAGTAACACTAGCCTTACGCTGGGCATTTACTGTTTTGCTTCTGGTAATGGTTCTACGTAATATTCCGGAGGTCAGAGATATTGTTGTCACTGTAGCCGATGATTTCTGGCCGGTAGTTAAGGCTTCTATAGAGAGAAACAGTCATAATTTTTCGGCCTTATTGCAGACACTCATTAAAAATAGTTAGGAGATTTGGATTATGTTGGTTTCACTCGATATTGGGCCAGGGTTTGCAGTTGCACTGACAAGTGTTCAACATAGGGGAGTTATCAAAGTAATTGACGGAAATTTATTTTATTACTCAAGCGAAAATGAGTATGAAAAAGATACATCAATAAAAACTATTTTGTTCAAAGATTCATTAGGAGAAATGGAAGAATGGATAACTGAGACCCAGGAAAATCCGTCTGAAATATTATTGGCAGGATATCTATTTTCTGCAATAGTTCCAGAGGGATCTACCATAAAATTGATTATTCAGGGTCCATTAAATGAATGTAGAGACCAAGACCTCAGAGACAATTTACTAAACACGTTTACGAAAATGCGGGAAGGAACTTTTATTATAACCTACCGAGATAAGCCCCAACGAGAACTACAGTTTAATATTCAAGATATAGCTGTAGTTTCTAGGGGTTTATCCGGTCTGTTTAACAAAAAGATATATGAAAGTATAGATAGTAATACCTCTGCTGCAATTGTACATGTGGGATATAACTCTACCGACTATATTGCCGTAAATCAGGTAGTTGACTGGACTGTAAGCGATACCATTAATACCGGTATAGAAAACTATCTCCGTCTTAAGGTTGAGGGGAAGCATAGGGAGTCTGAGAAAATTCTTCCGGCCTTGGCCAGAAATATTGAGTACGAGCTTAACAAGGTGTGGGAGAATAAGACCTTTGATGCTCTTTTTTTAAGTGGATTTGAAATTCAAGCATTGACGGCACATATGAATCTTCAGTCGATCGCTAAAGAAATCGTAGGCATAGAAGTATGGGATTCTTTAGAAGGAGCTTTAAACGGACTTAAACTATCACTAGTAACAAGACATTGACTTTATGATAACTTTTTCTCAGAGGCCCCGGACGGGTTCTGTAAAAGACCATTTATGGTACCTTTATTGGAAGATAACAGGCCCTATGTGGTACTTTCTATGGACCAATAATTTCCTGAAGGAGAATATACAAATGGGAAATAAAATTAGCGATGATTGGAAAACAATTAAGGTCTCTTTACCTCCAAAGGTGGAAGAAAAGCTTCGCCAGTGTGCCAAGCAACAAACTTTATCCAGGAACGCCTTCGCTAGGCTATTAATTATTCAAAGCTTGGGAATCAAGTTAGAGATATCTAGAGATTTATTAAGTACAACCGATGTAAATCAAAGAGTAATTAATTCCGGAACTGTAACAGAAATTTTCCCAGATTGGCTGGTGGATAAAGCTGATGAATATGTTCACCTGCATAAAGGGGAGAAAATAGATGTCACGGATTAAAAGAGATAATCCCGGAACGGAAGTAGGTTTGGGTTTAAAAGAAAGGCTATTTTCATCGATTAAAAACTTATTTTTTAACATCTTGGCTCTGTCTGCCGGGGCTGGGTTTGTCGGGTTAGGGCTGATATACTCTCCGGTATCGGGTACGTTCTCTGGTATTGTACCCTTGGCCAAAAAGTTAGCTATCTATGGTTTAGGAATCTCAGGTACGCTTATTTCTTTTGTTTTTATTATCATACTTCAAAGAAGAAATTCGGAATCGTCATTAGTTAAGTCTTTGATATTAAGATTTACTAATTGGCTAAAAACCAGGACTAAACGCAATGGGGATCTGATACCCGTCATTAACAAAGCTGAACCTTTATCCAGCGGACTTCCAAGTCTTAATATTTTACCTTTGCCTCCTGCTGGCGAGGCTGCTATTCTAGAGGGCCGGACTGGTATAGGGTATGCTAGGCAGATAAATACAGCTTTCCGTCGAGTAGGTCTTATACAAAATGAAGACACCATAAACGTTATAAGTACGGAATCGGGGCCAGTAGCTGCAAGGATAACAATAGAATTACCAGATGGCCTACGTCTAACAAGGCTGCAGAATATGACAAGGGATCTTTCTGCAGCCTTTGGTGTGTCTTCTTTACAAGTAACTACCGGCCGAAAGGCGGGTACTGCAGCCTTAATTATCCCCCATAGGACCCGGTTAAAGGTCTATTTACGGCCCGTTTTGGAGAAAGAAGAGTTCCAGGAGTTTTTTCAAAAGGCTGAACTGCCTCTGGTGGTAGGTGTTGACGATGTAGGTTCGCCGGTATTAACAGACTTGGTAAAAGTACGGCACCTTCTGGTAGCTGGTGCCACCGGTGCCGGAAAATCATGGTTTTTAAATGAAGTCCTGGTGACCCTCATAACTTCAAAATCACCTGATGACTTAAAGTTTGTACTTGTTGACCCCAAAAAGGTTGAATTGAGACCTTATCATGGTATGCCTCACACTATAAAAGTGGCCACAGAGGTAAAAGATGCAGTTGATGCTTTAAAGATGCTTGTTCAAGAAATGGACCGCAGGTACAAGATATTCGAGGAAATTGGAGCCAAAAACATACAACAGTATCGTATGAAAGTCTCTGGTAAGGACAGTTTGATGCCTTATATTGTTGGGGTCATCGACGAACTGGCGGATCTTATGGTACAGGCTAAAAAAGAGGTTGAACCGTTAATTCAAAGATTAGCCCAACTGGCCCGGGCTGCAGGAATCCATTTAATTGTTGCAACCCAAAGGCCCTCAGTGGATGTGATAACTGGTGTTATTAAAGCTAACCTACCGTCAAGAATCGCATTCCGTATGGTTAGTGAGGTTGACTACAGGACTGCGTTGGGGTTTGACCCAAAAACTGACTTAGGTGGTAGTGGAGATGGTCTAGCCCTGCTAGAGGGTTCCCCCGGTCTTCAGCGGTTCCAAAGCCCAGGTGTTGGTGGAAATGAGCAAGAAGGGGATGAAGCCATTGAACGTCTCGTTAACTTCTGGAGTGCTAAAAAAGGCTATGACCAGGAGGTTATACCAGACACTAAAATTATGTTTCATAAGGAAGAACATTCCGAAATATTCAATGTTACCGAAAATAGTAACCCAGACTTGGTGGAGCTACCCTCGTTATTTGACATAACAGACCAAAATGAAATTAAGACTAATCCTGGTCAAATCGATGATTTGTATAAGATTAAAAAGGTTTTAGCTGAATCCTGGGTTGAACAGGGGGGAGCAGAAGCCCAAATTAAGCGTGCTCCTTCAACCAGGATTTTGAGAACGGTCATAGGTATTAAGCAAAATAAGCTGATGGATTTAGTCCAGCAGCTGGTGGAAGAAGGGTGGTTGGAACCACCTGAATCACAGAGGATGTCTTACAAGATTATCGCTACAGAAGAGATGGTGAATGCATTTTGGGATGAAGAGGATTAAACACTGCTACCCAGCATTGCTACCCGTCTCTGCTACCCGACCTACTATCCCTGTTTTTCTTAATAGGGGGAAATGAAAAATTTTTGCCGGGTAGCAGTTATTACGGGTAGCATTAACACAATAAAAGTTTACGCACGTAAACTCTGGTAAGGATAAAAAGTTTACGTGCGTAAACAATAAAAATCTGGAGGACTCATCAGTGAGTAAGATATTGATCCTTGCCGAAAAACCTTCTTTTGCTCGTGAAATTGCTTCTGTAATAGGTAAACCAACTAAAAGAGATGGGTTTATGGAAGTAGAAAATTATATTATTGCTTGGGCTTTTGGTCACCTGGCACAATTAGCCGAACCTGAAGACTATGATCAACGGCTTAAAAAATGGTCTATAGATACACTGCCTATTATTCCGAGAAATTTTAAGATAAAACCTAATGAAAAAACGGTATCTCATTTTAAAATTGTAAAGAGGCTTATGAACAGAAAAGATGTAAGGATTGTTATAAACTGTTGTGATGCTGGAAGAGAAGGAGAGCTTATTTTTAGATATATTTATTATCTTGCAAAGTGTTCGAAACCGGTAAAAAGAATGTGGGTCTCTGAAAACACAAAGCCTGCTTTACAAATCGCATTAAAAAATCTTCAGGATAGCAGTACGTTTGACCACTTGGCCGCAGCTGCCATGGCCAGGAGTCAGGCCGATTGGTTAGTTGGCATTAACGCAACCAGGGCATTTACAGTGACACAGGGACAGATTCTTTCTATCGGCAGAGTACAGACCCCAACATTAGCATTACTGGTTAACCGGGAGAGAGAGATTCGTACATTCATACCTCAAACTTACTATGAGTTGTTGGCTGATTTTATCACGCCGAATGGTGATGTTTATAAAGGTAAGTGGGTTAAAGAGGGTACCAGTAAATTTATCGATGACCGGCAAGCTGAAAAAATAACGAATGATATCCTTGGGAAAAATGGAGTCATACAATCCATTGACGAAAAGAAACTTTCGCATAACCCACCAAGTTTGTATAACCTTACAGATTTGCAGATAGATGCAAATATCCGTTTTGGTTTTATAGCTTCCAAAACTATGGATATAGTTCAAGCACTTTATGAAAAGAGAAGGCTATTAACTTATCCAAGGACAGAAAGTAGGCACCTCACCCAAGCTATTGAACGAACTTTGCCAGAGAGATTGGGTGCTTTATCAAATAATATAAATTATCAAGTTCTAATAAATGATATTGATTTTACAAATATTTTACCGGGTGTGATTGATGACAGAAAAGTAACAGACCACCATGCGATTATCTCGACAGAAACAATCCCTAATTTATTAAGATTGCCTGACGATGAAAGGAAAATATATGATTTGGTGGCCAGGAGGTTCCTGGCTATTTTTTATCCTCCGGCATTAGATAAAGAAAAAACAATCGTTACTAATGTTGAAGGAAACACTTTTTATACTTCTGAAATAACTGAAGAAGAACCAGGATGGCGAGTCGTTTATCGAGAAATCGACCAAGATCCAAATGAGGAAGCAAACAAACCTAAGCTACCCAAAGTTTTTTTAGGTATGGAAATAACAACAGGTAAAGCCCAGGTGCTAAAGAAAAAATCTAAACCGCCTCAACGTTATACCGATGCTTCTCTTTTATCTGTGATGGAGGACATAGGGCGGCTGGTTTCTGATAAAGAAATGAAGAAAACTTTAAAGCAAGCCGGTGGTTTGGGAACCGCGGCGACACGGGATACAACAATCGAACGCCTAATCAGTGTAGGCTATGCCCAAAGAGATGGCAGAAGAATAATCCCCACGCCCAAGGGTGAAAATCTTATCGATATGGTCCCGGAAGAATTAAAAAGTCCGGAACTTACTGCCCGGTGGGAAAAATATTTACATGTGATTGAAAAAGGTAATTGTGGTCCCGGACTCTTTATGAAAGAGATAGTAAATATGGTAAGAAGAATTATTGAGGCATCGACTGACAAAAGTTTACGTGCGTAAACTTTTGATCTACAAATGGCGGAGGTGTCACTTATGTCAGTGATAACACAAGGTAGAACTAAGGGATATTTCACTGTAGAAAATTATATACAAGATGGTTTACTAGAAGTCGGCGGGATTGATCTCGCCGGCTTCTATACTGCACTAAAACGTTTTATTGATAGGAGAGAAGGGGCCAGCCCAGGAGATATAATGAATTGGTCCATCGATACTTTTTGCAGAAGGTTCAAAATGGGCAAGAACCGTTTCTATAGGCTGGCTGAAATGCTTTGGCAGCTGGGTTTGCTGGATGTTGATAAGGTAATGAGTATTTCAGGTTGGCAAAACTCTTACGTTATTCACGATTGCCCACCCTATGAAGGCAAGTTAAGAATTTACAGGGAAGGTAGCTTTAAATACAAGAAACCCAGTGAGGATATGACAAATGTCTCTGTTGAACAAATTCTTACTGGAGAAAATTCTGTAGAAGGGGGGAATTCCGATATGGGAACACCATCAAAAGAGGAAATTCCCAAATCAGGAATACCCGCAATAGGTATTTCCGAATCGGGAATTCCTCCGGAGGGAAGTTTCAATACAGGAATTCCCGGAGTAGAACTTATTAATATACAAGCCTTAGAAAATACAAGTAATCAAGAAATCTATCCATCTATCCATCATTGTGAACTAACTATGGAAGAGGGATACAGTGTTCAAAAAGAAATTGATGGAGGGATTGAGGATAAGGGAAAACCTCTTTTGACCAACCTGAGGTATAAAGGGAGGACTCCCACAGAAATTATAAGCGATATTCAAAAACGTACAGGAGTTACCCCAGAGCAGCTGCAAAGAGCGGTTAAGAGAGCTAACGAAATGGATTTGCAGGGCAAAGTAAAAAAGAATTACTTCGGTCTTTTAGAAACTATCTGTCAGACCATACTTGTGGAAGACCAGGCTAAAAATTTAACGTTGGAAGGTTCCTTGGCTGAAAATCGAAATGAGAGACGTAAGAAAGCACTAATGAGAAGCATGTATTTATAAAATTCCCCGGTCAATCTGGCATGAAAAATAAATAAATCCTGGTTAAGTCCAGGATAAAGTTGCATAACACCGTTTAAATTTTAGACAATATTTTTATTTTATTTTTTCTTTTTAGATGATTTGACGCAAGTAAATTCAACCATTTTTTTTGCGACATAATCAATAGATTTGGGGTCTCTATCCTTGTAAACAAAGCTGTTACTGGAATCAGAGGTACCCATTTCGATAATTTTTTTAAGCAGATAGTTCATACAATCACCCATTAGTTAGCATAACCATATCTGGTAAATTATAGTCATACCTCCCCCCTGCCATCATAAAATTTATATAAATATATTTTTATATCGGGGATAACACATGAAAAGGGGTATTGATATGGGTAAGCGGGGAGAGGTCAAGCGAAAAATTCGTTCAGATAAGAAATGGGAATACCCCCTAAAGCTAGAAAAAGAGGTAGCCGCAGAGGTTAAGGCATTGGCGTTAAATGTCGACAAATCTTATGGCGAAGTGCTGGAGAAACTTATTGCGGCAGCCTTATCTGATCAGGAGATTATGACTGCCATTTATGCCATGTGGCCACCAAAAGATATATTCGTGATTGTAAGAGGGAGGGATTTCTAAATGGGCTTACTTAATTTTCTATTTGGTGATCCCGCCCCAAGAACTCAAAGGGTGAATGTAGACATTGAATTACCAGAGACACAGTACGAAGCCCTAATGGTGTTAATGAAGGCAGCCAAAGAGAAAAACAAGGATTTTACCGAGGGCCAATTCTGGGGCAAGGTGGTCACAGAATGGCTGGAGAAAAACTGGGGGCCAACTGTTAAAAAGATGGCATATATAGATAAGCCTAGTCGGAAGGGAACCCGGAAAAGGTAATTGTTTTTCGAAGCAGGCATAAATAACATAGATCAGATTTATTTCGGACTGGCTTAACTATAGAACAAGAATAAGACTTAGACCTGTTATTGGAAATAATTGTGTTGTCTTTTGCGAGGCAACACAATTATTTATTTTAATCTCATAAATCCCATTCATATTTGTACCAATTGCTAGTTACGGGGTTATGCTTAGATTTTTTGCCGCTTGTTAAATTTGAGATGTAATGAAAGGGCAGGGTTGTAATACCATAAAAAAGATTACTAAATAAACCTAATTTCTTAGTATGGGGGGATGGAAAGTTGTGAGGAATCGAATAAGGTTTCAAGAGCCAGGTGATAAGAATAATTTTTTTAGCTCCAGCTTTTCTAAGGGTATAAAAGCAGATCTCAAGCTGTTCATTAATAAATTTCCGTCTATGTTCAAAACGATTGTAAACAAGAAAAGCCAAGGGAGCCATGAGAATCTTCCAGGTACCTTTACCCTTACACATTCTTCCGTAGCCAATAAGGCCAAGAGGCACCAGACTAACGGTGTTATATGTAATTATCGTAGTTATAGTGGTCCAGATAAAAAAAGCAAGAACATTAATCAAGGATATAGTAAACGCAAAACTGATTACCAGAGCAATAAAGCCAGCAAAAATAATGCCAGGGCCATATCGATGGAGGGCCATACTGTTAAACGGTATTCTAAGTATGAAAGGATTCTCCGGCGTTTCAGAAACAGTGCCCGTAGCAATCCTATCTGTAAGGACATTATAAGAATTTTGATTTTTGCATGCATGCCCATGATTGGTATTTACTTCATTGTTTATTTCGGTCAACAAGTATCACCACTTTCTTTTATTCAAGATGTTTTAACAGGCCTTAACAGCTTTCAGTATTCATTAACGTTTTGTATCATGCTTCATGGAGTCCTCCAAGTGTTTATTGGGCTTATAGCAATATTGCTGGCAAGAATAATATCAAAGCGGAAAAATTTAATAACGCTATATCCTATGAAAAATAATATATTAGTTGAGGTTAACAAATATTGGGAATTTTTATCGCGGCTGATGGTTTATTGGTTACCAATAATCATTCCGAGTATCTTAGTTTTTAAATATCAGGACTTAATTCAGGTTGTATTAACCTCGACACTGTTAATATTTTATTCAAGCCAAAATTGGGAAGAGATTTGGGAATGTCACTTAGAGCCAAGGTACAGTGCAAAACTATACTTACAAGTAGTAGCTAATTCACCCAGCGAGCCATCCGACGAAGCTTTATAAATTCCAATGTAACATTAAAATGCTTTGCCAAGTCTTCATCCGTAAGCCTTTTAGATTCAGTTAGATATTGAAATTCTTTCTTCGGTACCAGAAAATTTACCGCCCATTTTTTGGCCTTGTATTCATCTTCCGCTATTTGTTCTATGTCACCAGCAGAGCACTCTAACAAATTCGATCTGGCCCTTGTAATATGGTGGCCGATCTCTTCCGCCAGGGTGCAGAGGTGAAGCGTAGGATCCGAGAGTAACTTAGTGTTAAGTATAATATAGGTTTGTCCGGCTTTTTTTTCGGTACAAACCGTTCTGTTTGGGATCCATGAATGGGTAATAGTAAATAGGAATTTTACGAATCGAAGCAAAGGCTTTTAAATAGGCTAGTTTGGTATCTATGAATTTATTTAATTTAATCATCTAGTTATTATGCAAAAGTAACAAAATAAAATAAGAAGGTGATTTTATTGTTTGATAATTTAGTATTAAAAAACATTACTATTTACATTAAGCTATTTATTAAAGTTTCACTTTACATACTGATATGGTTTATAATTTTTTTTGCTTATTGTGCTGTAATGTATTATGGAATGTCGCTTTGCTTAACTAAATTAATAATTCATTATGTTACGGATGACTGGAATAATGTTGTGTTAATTATTCAATTAAGTTGGGGTTTTGGAGTTGTATTATTTGCATATTTACAAATAAAAGTTACAACAATTTTAGATGATAATTATAAGTGGTTTAACAAATAATTAAAATTATTATTCATGAGTTCCGGAAGCTTGTCTAAATGAATACCGAGTTGGCCGCTAAGGGCATAGTAACTAAATAAAACTGAAAAAAATTGAGTTAAATATACTCCTCTTTTAAATGGGTATGGAAGTTTATATAAAATCCATCTGAGCCGAGGTCTTGGTAAAACTATTAACCCAATAAACAAGAAAAGTGTTTGTAGCATAAGAGAGTAAAAGTATAAAGCTAGGAAAAATAGCCCAAAAATTTGGCTGACTGTAATTTTGCTATGGACTCCAGCTAATGAGATTCCGGCCGCCCGTTCTTGTTTTACAGTTTCAATATAGCTGTAGTAACTACTATCAACAGAGGGATACTGGTGAACATATAGCAGAAGGAACAAAATTCCCCAACTGAATAGCATAAGAAGGGTTTGAGGGTTAATTGATCTATACTGTTTCCAGTGAAGCAGAAGAATGGTTAAAGTAAATGCAATCCCTCCAAGGCCAATACGCCAACCCCAGTAAATAATATCGTCTCGTAAATTGGCATATAGAACTATACAGATAATTAAAAATAAAAGTCCAACAAAAAATAATTCGCCAGGGGATGCGTTAGAGATCAAGCTCGAAATAGCAGATTCTTTCTTTGGTGTTTGTGTAGGAGGTTCATCAGGAGTAATATATTTTTCAATAACTTCATAGTGATAAATCAGATATAAAACATTCAAGGGGCTACCGTTATTTTCTTTAGATTTGCTAAGATAATAAACAACTAGTCCAGCTATAATAGCAGACATCGTATTTAGCGTAAACTCCAATAATTTTGATTGCCATATATCCATGTTAACCTCCAGCATTATCACAAATAAAAAAACATTTGAAAGCATTTTGTCAATCTGTCAGGGCACAAAAATACATAATTAAAC
This sequence comes from Desulforamulus aquiferis, assembly GCF_030577015.1. Lineage (NCBI taxonomy): Bacteria > Bacillati > Bacillota > Clostridia > Eubacteriales > Peptococcaceae > Desulforamulus > Desulforamulus aquiferis. The sequence goes on from NZ_JARPTC010000001.1 coordinate 209,535, forward strand.
ATTAATAACAGTATTTGATAGGGTACGAAAAACCAGAAAAACCACCACAGCGCGGTAGTTTTAATGAGAAATATCTTAATTTGTCGAATTGCCTAAATAGCACAGAAACTACTATGCCCGCACACGGGTATAGTAGTTTCTTCATTCTTTCTGTCTATCTTTTTTATGTTGTTGTTCGGCAAACTCTATGGCCTTTCGAATGTCCTCGGCCTGCTCGGGGGTAGGGATATGAACTAGGCCTTCACCCTGGTAGCTGGCTGCGATGACTTCTTTGGTGTTATGGTCCTGGACGGCGATCTGCTCCTCATCAGGAAGCAAATTTTTAAGGAACTCCAGGATTTCAATTCGCTCATCCAGGGTAAGGGGCTTGCCGCCCAGGGTAACGTTTTTATTGTTATCCAGCAAATCTATGATTTCAACGAATGAGGGCTTTGTTTTATCTGATATGTTTAGCTCTAATGTTAACCGATCTAATTGTTGGTTGATTAATGAAAATTTATCAACGATACTCTCAGTAGTAGAAAGAATGTGCCTAATTGCAAGAAACTGAGACGGCTTTAGTTCTTTCGTTTTGTTAAGGAAATTATGTAGATCGCTTGCCATAACATTAGTGGTAGCATCTTCATTTAATAGGTCTTGAAGGGTTATTCCTAAGCCTGTACAAATACGTTCTATGACATCAAAAGTTGGTTGTCTTTGCCCACTTTCTATAAGGCTTAAACCTGACTGGCTAACGCCAGAACGCCGGGCTAATTCATTCATGCTCAGCCCTTGGTAATCTCTAAGGGTTCTTATTCTTTTACCAATATCCATTTTGGACCTCTATATAGTTATTCTAATTAAGATTATTAAGATTATAAAAATTATAACATAAAAAATTACCAGAATTTATTGCATTAAAGATTGACAGTCAATCTTAATTGTAATAATATACTATCAAATAAAACTGTCGGAGGTGATTTCATGGGTCTCTCAATCCTAGCAAAAAATCTTAAACATTTTAGAGAGGCTAAGGGGTTGTCACAGAACCAATTAGCAAAAAACGCTGGCATGGCCCAATCTGCTGTTCACTTTATTGAGAATGGTAAACGTGATCCGGGAACCCGTACCCTTCAAAAACTAGCTAAAGCTTTAGGAGTTTCAGAGCAGGAATTATTAAGCGAGTTAGAAGACCGACCACAGGCGGTTTAGTGGCTTCTGGACTACCCTAAAGAATTTGCCTAATATAGGAGGCAATTCAATGATTGATAAGAATCGTAAAACATTTACCGCTTTGTTCGTGGCAGATCCATTATGCGTTAGGTGAGGAATCTCTACCGGATAACATCAATGGCATTTTCTTCTTGGGCGACAATGGCCAGAACGTTGTTAATGATATATTGATTGAAACATTACCCGGGAGTACCGGCCTTCGGGGTGGCCGGCAACCTGGCTATTCACCGAAGATCAAGTACAGAAAATTTTGGCATCCGTTCCGGGAGAGACATACTCATAGACAAGATATTATTCACGTATCAAAACCCAAATAGAAGAGAGATTAAAACGCTTTGCAATACATATGCGATGGTGACCATCACCTCCAGGCTTAAAATAATCGCCATCTCTTATTACGAGTACAGGAGAACTAGTTAAGATGATGTCAAGAAGTGGTAATTTACAAAGCTCTAACGAACATAAAGAACTCAATGATTATAACCACATTTCCACAGTTCAAGACAGCCAGGAAGATTTTTTGAAGGCAGAAACAATACTAGAACAAGTTCTAAAAATAAACCCGAGTAACTTTAAAATTGGTGAAATTAGAGAGAAACGGCTCTTAACACACGTAAAAAAACAATATAAATTTTAAATTCTTGGGGTGTTTTCTTAAAATACCACAAACCTCGAAACGTTGTTAAATGTTCATAATGGGTTTGAAAATTTTGTGGCAGTAGGCTACCAATAATGTTTAACCCTTGCATAACAAGCTTATTAAATTCATCTTGATCTACGTTTACGATTTCTGGTAAGTTATCAAATTGGTAATTGATTAAAGATAAAAGTGGTTTGAAGGCAGGATTAACACCGTATCTATTTCCCGATAATTCAAAGACGTCAGATGAATGAAGTAGTAAACCGTCAGCCTTTAGATGTTCTTTTATTTGTTCAAATAACTGGCAATGAATTTTGTCTGACAAGTATGTAAAAGCTTTACCTATTTCTTGGGGTAATTCTCCTAAATTAGGTGTTATTGGGGTTAAGAGTTGAGTAGAGAAATTACAGTTCATAACTATATCAAAATCATACGATAGTGCCTTAAGGCTAGGATTTGGCTGGAGAGCCTCTATTAGTTTAACTTTTTCGGGAATGGATTCTTCAGATATTAGGCTTTCTATACCTGAATTGCAATTATCCAAGCCTGTAAAATCACATACTTTTAAACTAAACTTCTTTTTATGTTTTAGTTTTTGAAGTAGCCTATTTAAGGCAATTTTATCAATATCTACAACTTCAATATAATCAAATGTTTCTTCAATAAAGCTAAGGGGTAGGTCGTTTCCATTGCCGGCCCCAAGTAATAATATTCTTTTAGCGTTTGGATTAAATTCATTTAACAACCTTTTTAAAATTTGTTCATATTGGTCTTGGATGTGGGTCCAGTTGTTACCGTAATCTTTAGTGCTTTGGTTTAAAATACTTTGTAAATGAGTAAAAATCATTAAGAATTCTCCCCCTTAATAAAAACATTATTGCATAAGAATTCAACAATATTAGACTCAAGATTATTGAGTATAGTTATTTGATTTGTTCAGAGGTTAAGTTGAAACAGTTATTCCTTTTTTCACTACTGGAAATAGGAAATAGAACACTTTAACTTATAATGTTATCAAAAAAGCAAGGAAAATTCTGCAAAAATCTGTCGAATTATCGAGAGAATATCCCGCCTGAATGAGCTTGGGTGGCCCCTAAGCGAAACCTCCTACTGGTCGCGGGAAGCCGACAGTGTAGTGAATGACCCATCAGTCCCCATATATCCGGGAACTTACTTCCCGGCCCCCATGAGCGATGACGGCTCCTGCCCCGGGTTACAAGGGCGGCGAATGGAGGGTGTTATACCTCCCGCAACTGCGGGCGATTTTTTTGCAGCCCTGCCGGTGAAGGTTAACCGGCGACACCCCGAGTCTGCCGGGGAAAAAGCAGGAACGGTATCCGAACGGAAGTGCGCCGCCGGGGCGCGCCGGAAATGAGCGGGAAATGGAACACCACCGTGTCCCTGGAAAGTCTGTAGGTTGAAGAGGTTTTGTGGGGATTTTTGAAACAGTGTAGTGAAAGATAATAAAGCAGGGAGGTGATGTTTGATCTTTCTGCTGCATTCTTCAAAGAAGTCCCTAGTAAAACCTTGATGAAGAATTACGGAAACTCCCAGGACTAGAATCCCCGCCAACCACAGGATCTAAACCGTGCCCACCCGGGACCCATTTTGGGGCGGTATGGGCCTGTGGCAAACCTATTAATATCT